>JAITGJ010000046.1 GCA_031280705.1 Spirochaetaceae bacterium | reverse complement strand
ACGCCCGGCGGGGGACCACCCTCACAGTTACGGGACAGCGGGGGAATCGGCTCAAGACGCGTGGCATCCAAGATGCCCGGCGTCAAAACGCCCCACCCCACTTCCTTTGAAGTCCGTTGGAAGACACTGTATCACGCCCTGAAAATTACGTCAAGCGGTTTTTTTAAAAATTCGCAAAAAAGGTGAAAATTTTGGGCCAGGCGGGGGGACGGCGCGTTTGGGGAATGCAGGTTCTGCATAACCCGCGCCGCAATGCCGCTTCCCCAAACGCGCCGCATCGCGTAAAATGGGGGTGGAGCGGAACTATGGGAAAAACGAAAAAAACAGCCGCCCTCAAACAGGGCATTGACGCCTACCGGAAAACATTGCGGCACAGGGATGCGGAGGAAACGCCGGAGGACGCGGGCGATGGTTCCGGCGGCAAACCGGCGAGTGCCGCCATACCGGACGGCGCGGACCGTAGCGGTTCGCGCGGCGGTTCGCCGAAGCCTCCTGCCGGGCAGAGCGGAAACAGGCCGCCTGCTCCCGGACGGCGGCGGTTTACACCGGCCCGGACCGCGCTCAAAACCACGGACGTTCTTTCCGGCGATTCAAAACTCCGCCGGGTAGCCAAATTTCTCGTACTTGCCGGCGCGGAGGAAGCCGCGCGTATTCTCTCTGAACTGGACATTGAAACGGTGGAGGCGCTTTCCCGTGAAATTGCCGGTATCCGGGGCGTCGGCAGCGATGAGGCCGCGGCAATCCTTGCCGAGTTTGAGGAACTTTTTTCCACCGCCTATGGCTGGACCGGTACGGCGAAAGGCGGCGTGGAAACCGCCCGGAAGCACCTCTACGTTGCCTTTGGCAAGGAAAAGGGCGAGGCGTATTTACGGAACGCCATCCCCGGCGGCGGCGAAAATCCTTTCGATTTTCTGGAAAGTTTTTCCGGCGGCCAAATCGCCCTGCTGCTCCGCTCCGAAGCTCTTACGACGGGGACCCTCGTTGTATCCCGGCTTCCGCCCAAACTGGCCGCCGAAACGCTCAAAAATATGTTCCCCGATCAGAAGGCCGGTATCATAAAACGCCTTGCCCACCTTGAACGGACCGGGCCCGAAGTGCTGGAGCGTGTCGCGGCGGGACTGCGGGAAAAGGCGCGCCGTTTTGCCGATGCGGGCGGCGAAGTGGAACACGAAGTTGACGGCATGGGCGCGCTGACCGCGATACTGAAACAGGCGGACGTTTCCTTTGGCGAAAATCTTCTGGCCTCCCTGCGCGGCGAAGACCCGGACCTTTCCCGCGAAATACAGGACCGGCTCTATACGCTTGACGATATGATCAACGCCGATGACCGTCCCCTCCAGGATAAACTCCGCGCCATGGGCGACCGCGATATTGCGCTGCTCCTCAAAGGCCGCTCCGGCGCGTTTACGGAAAAAATACTTTCCAATGTATCGGAGGCGCGCCGCGCCGCCATCGGCGAGGAAACGGCCTGGCTTGGACCGGTACAACGCCGGGACGCCGATGCGGAAGGGCGCAAATTCCTTGACTGGTTCAGGAAAGCCCGTGAAAAGGGCGAAATCATGCTTTATACCGATGAGGATGTGATACGATGAGCGGTAAAAATACGCCCGCGGCGGACGGCGGGGAACGGCCCGTATACCGGCCGGGGGACAAACTGCCGGGCGGTTTTCGCGTAATCGAAACGGTGGATCTGGCGGAATTTGACGCGGCGGGTATGTGGGCAAAGCACGAAAAAAGCGGCGCGGAAGTGTTTCATATTCTGAATGACGATACGGAAAATCTTTTCGCGTTCGTTTTTGCCACTACGCCGGAAGATTCTACCGGCGTCCCGCACATTCTCGAACACACCGTCCTCTGCGGATCGGAACGGTACCCTTTGAAAGACGCGTTCCTCGTGCTGGCGCAGGGGAGCCTGCAAACATTTCTCAACGCCTGGACGTTTCCGGACAAAACCCTCTACCCGGCCAGTTCCGTAAACGAGCGGGATTATTTCAACCTGATGTCTGTGTACGGAGACGCGGTATTCCGCCCCCTGCTTTCAGAGTGGTCCTTTATGCAGGAAGGCCACCGGCTGGTCCTTGACCGCGCCGCTGTCGTCGCCAACGATGTTGGCGGCGAGGGCCATGACGAGGCGGCGCGGATTACCGGCGTAGTCTACAACGAGATGAAGGGCGCGTACTCTTCGCCGGACGCCTACGCCGCGCTCTGGTCCATTAAATCCGTGCTGGGGGAAACGCCCTACGGCTTTGAGTCAGGCGGCGACCCGGAGGCCATTCCCGGCCTTACCTGGGAAGGGCTTCGCGCGTTTCACCGGAGCCGCTATGCCCCGGCAAACTGCCGCATTTTTCTCGCGGGAAATATCCCCACGGAAAAACAGCTTGCCTTTCTTGACGATCAATTTCTCTCCCGTCTTCCCGGCGGAGAAGCCGTCCCGCCGTCCGTTCCGGCGCGGCGCTGGGAAAGCCCCCGCGTCATCCGCGCGGCCTGCCCCGCGGGGGCGGATACAAAGGCCACCGTATTCATGTCCTGGCTCTGTTCGGATTCACGGGACTCAGGCGAAACCCTCGCACTGTCCACGCTCACGCATATTCTGTTCGGCCATGACGGCTCGCCCCTCACGCGCGCGCTCATCGAGTCGGGTTTGGGCGAGGACCTGTCCCCCGTAACCGGCCTTGAAACGGAACTGCGTGAAACGGTATTTACCGCGGGACTGCGGGGCGTGTCCATGGAAAAAAGCCCCGGCGGGATAACGGCGGAGGCAAAAATCGAGTCCCTCATTATGGGCGAGCTTGAAAAATATGTGCGGGACGGCCTTCCTCCGGGAGAAATTGAAGCGGCGCTCCTTGCGCTGGAATTTGCCAGCCGGGAAATTCGCCGCGCCGGTGGTCCCTGGTCTCTCACCTGGCTCCGGCGCGCTTTTCGGGGTTGGCTGTACGGGGCAAAACCCTGGGAAGGCGTTGTTTTCGCGCCGGTATTCGAAGCATTAAAGGAAAAACTGGCGCGGGACAGCCGCTATTTTGAGTCGCTTATAAAAAAATATTTCCTTGATAATAACCACCGGGCTATGGTGATTCTGGAACCGGAGACGGACTTCCTGGCCAAAAAGGACGCCGCGCTTGCCGCGTCTCTTGCGGAAAAAACCGCCGCTTTGAGCGCGGCGGAGCGCCGGGAAATTCACGAAAAAGCCGCGGAACTGGAACGGTTCCAGAGCGCGGGAGAGGATCCCGAGGCCCTCAAAACGATCCCGCACCTTACCCGTGGAGACCTTTCACGGGAGATTGAACTTGTTCCGCGTGAGGTATGTGATATTGACGGCGTTCCCGCCCTGATACACGGCCTCTACACCAACGGGATTACCTACGCGGACCTGGCATTTCCCGTGGACACCCTGGACGCGGCGGACTATAAATGGCTCCCCCTTTTTACCGGCGCGGTGGTTTCTATGGGGCTTCCCGGCATGGATTACGCCGAAGTTTCAAGCCGCCTTGCCCGCGCCGCCGGAGGCTTTTTCGCCAATCTCCATTCCGGCGTCATGCTGCCCGGCATGGGGAACGCCTTCGCCCTGCCGCAGGGTATTTTCGATCTGGGCGGGCGGGACTGGATCATGTTCCATCTCAAGGCGCTGGACGAAAAATGGGATGAGTCCCTTGCCCTTGCGCGCGCCCTGATCGCCGAGGCCGATTTCAGCGATACCCGGCGGCTCCGCGATCTGGTGCTGGAAATGAAAAATGAAAATGACGCGGCGCTGGCCCCGGACGGATCGAGTTATGCGAGCCTCCGCGCGGGCCGGGGCCTGTCCCGTTCCCGCGCGGTGGAAAATACGTGGCATGGCCTTGAACAGCTTTCCTTCGCGCATACGCTGACCGGTTATGACATTGCCGAAATAAGCGGCATTCTTACCGGAATCCGGGACCGTATCAGGGCCGCCGGCTGTATCGTGAACCTTACCGCCGCGCCTGGATCACTACCCGAAGCGATCTCCCGTACGGGAAAAGCGTTCGCTCCTTTTGGCGCGCCCCGGCCCCGGAAGCCCGGCGCGGGGGAGGACGCCGGGTTTTCCCCGGAACCGGGCGGCGTCGAAGTATTTGCTTCTCCGTCCCTCCAGATAGGGTTCGCCGCGCGCGCCGTTCCTGCCGCGTCTTATGTTACGCCGGATCATGCGGCGGAACTGCTCCTTTCCCATGAACTTTCCACCGGCGCGCTCTGGGAAGATATACGCATGAAAGGCGGGGCCTACGGCGCCTCCGCTTTTCCCGACGGCCTTGAAAAAATCTTTGTCTGTTCAACCTACCGGGACCCCTCGCCGCTCCGCTCGCTTGACTCCTTTCCCGCAATACTGAAAAAACGGAGCGCCGGGAGCGTCCCGGAAGAAATGCTTGAAAAAACGATTATTGGAAGCTACGCGCGGGGAAAACGGCCACACACGCCGGCGGACAAAGGCCACGCCGATTTTGTCCGTTTCCTCACCGGATTCGAAGACGCCCACCGCGCCCGCCACCTTTCGGCCCTGATCGATGCCCAAAACGGCGATCTTACCCGCGCCGCGGCCCGGCTGTCCCGTGCCGCCGGAAATTCGGTTATTATTGCGGGAAACGCGGCGGCAAAAGAAGCGGCCCGGGAATTCGGCGTGGAGATACAACCGCTTCCGGTGTAGGCATAGCGCGTCCTTACGGGTGCAGGCGGCGCGCGTACCCGTTGCCCAAAATTGCGCCGCGTCCGGTTCCGGCATCGGCCTTTGCGTATTCCCGCCGCGCCGGACGGGGGAGGAGAACCGTGGCCTGTTTTGTTCATGCTGACCTTGACGCGTTTTATGCCGCGGTGGAAACGCTTGATCATCCTGAGTATCACGGAAAACCCGTCATTGTCGGCGGCCTTCCCGGCGACCGGCGCAGTGTTGTTGCCACGGCGAGCTACGAGGCGCGCGTTTTCGGCGTCCACTCGGCAATGCCCATTGCGGAGGCCGTAAAACGCTGTCCGCAGGGGATATTTCTCCGGGGCAATATGCGCCGCTACCAGGAAAAATCACGGGAAATTATGGCGCTATTCATGGATTTTTCTCCGGAAGTTCAGCAGCTTTCCATAGATGAAGCCTTTCTTGACATCAGCGGCATGGAGGGGCTTTTTGGCCCGCCGGAGGAGCAGGGGCGGCATATCAAGCGGGCGGTACGGGAAAAAACAGGACTTACCGTTTCCGTGGGGATTGCGTCCAATAAATACCTTGCCAAAATCGCCTCCGGCATATCCAAACCCGACGGTCTCTGCATCATTCCGCCGGGGGGCGAGGCGGCTTTTATGACGGAGCAGCCGGTGGAAAAAATCTGGGGCGCGGGGAAAAAGACGCGGGAAATTTTCCGGAAACACGGCTTCAAAACCTGCGCGGACATTGCCGCCCTCTCACCGGAAACGCTTACGTCGATTTTTGGCGTATCCTTTGGGGCGTTTCTTTACCGCGCCGTCCGGGGTGAGGCCGCGGAATCCTTTGACCGGGAACGCGGCGGACACTCCATGAGCGCCGAACGCACCTTTGAGTACGACCTCCGGGATCGTTTTGCCATGGAATCATCGCTCCTTGAAATTTGTCAAACCGTGTTTTGGCGCGTTCTCCGGGGCCGCCTGGAAAGTAAAACCATTTCCGTTAAAATACGCTATGATGATTTTACTACCGTTATTGTCCGCGAAACATTTCCTGCCGGGATCACCGCCCTGAATGATTTTTATGGCAAAACCCTTGCGCTGTTTTACCGGAAATACGAGGCCGGGCGCGGCGTCCGGCTCCTGGGCGCGGGCCTGTTGAACCTTGAACCCGCCACCGCGCGGCAGGGAGATCTTTTTGGTACGCAAAACGAAAAGGAACGCCGCCTTGAGGAAATGATAGTGGAAATAAACCGGAAATTTCCCGGCGCGGCGCTTCGCCGGGGCGCAGTCATGGGCGAAGACGGGGGACGTTTCGGCGTCCGCAAGGAATAACCTACCCCGCCCTTTAGGGGAGTAGGTTGGTTCTCCCGGGCGGCCGCACCCAGGGGTTTAACAAAAAAAGCGCCCGGCGTCTTTAAGTAGTGTCTGTCCACAAAGTCGGTTACTTTGCGGACAGACCTTGCATTTTCTCGCCTAAAGGCTGCGAAAATGCGATTTTCAAGGAAGTCTGTCTATAATGTGTCCACATTATAGA
>JAITGJ010000045.1 GCA_031280705.1 Spirochaetaceae bacterium | reverse complement strand
GCCGCGCCCTATGTGTACGCCCTGTACTGGAAACGCGCCACCAAAGCCGGCGCCTACGCCGGACTTCTTGCGGGCTTTGTTACGGAAATCGCGCTTTTCTTCGCGCTGGGGTCCGCGCGGTCCCCGCTGGCCGCGTCCATCGCCATTCTGGTCCCCTTTGCCGTGGTGCCCCTGGTCTCGCTCCGCACGAAGCCGCCGTCAAAGGAACGTTTGGCCCGCTCCTTTGCCGGAAGTTAGGCCCCTCCGCCGGACCGGTACGGCGCGCCGGCCGCACCCCCGGCGGGAGGCGTCGCCCCCAGCGGGAGGCGTCGCCCCCAGCGGGAGGCGTCGCCCCCAGCGGGAGGCGGGCAAAACAGCGCGGCGCGGCGCAAAACTCCGGCTATTTCCGCAAAAAAACACGCTTTCGATCTGGCATAAACGGTATTAAACGGTTATACTAATTACTATGAAAACAATGCGATTTACGGTGCATACCGTCCCCCCGGCTGTAAAAGCCCTTGTAGTTGTACTGGCCCTGTCCGTTACCGGGCCGGCATTCTCCCAAACACCGCCGGTACTCCAGAACCTTCTGGACGACGTGGACAGTTTTACGGACCGGATAGCCGATTCACTGCCCCTGAACGCTTCCATTGGGCTTAACTGGGCAAGCGCCTATATCGGCCAGTTGACCAGCGTCCCGCCCCACTTTGGGGTAGGTATTGCGGTTGGCGTCAGCACCATCAAGGCCGAAGCGCTTTCCGGTATTATCGATAAGTTCGGCGGCGGCGCGCTGCCCTTCAAGGCGGTTTTCCCCAATCCGGGGTATACGGCGGAAGCGCGCATCGGCGGCTTTATTCTGCCCTTCGATATTGGGATTAAGGCGGGGTATCTCCCCCCGGTCCCCCTCTCGGATGTAGAGTTTAATTACTTCCTTGTGGGCGGGGATGTGCGCTACGCGCTGATAAAAGACCGCATCGCGCCCGCCGTATCCGTGGGCGTTGGGGTCAATTACCTCAAGGGCGGCATCAAGGTTGGCCTCCCCGAGCAAACTTTCTCCGGTACCGCCACTGTCAGCGGTACAGACCAGAGTTTTACCCTCAAACTTCAAGATCCCACTCTGGGGTTTGAATGGGAAACGCTGATGTGTGAAGTTAAGGCCCAGGTTTCAAAATCGTTTATCCTCTTTACCCCCTATGCGGGACTGGGGATCAATTATTCAAAAACCACGGCCGGGCTTAAGGCGGAAACAACCCCGGTCATTAGTGTCACCTCGGGCACTGCCCCTACAAATGATCAGATAGGGGCAGCGTATGGTATAACTCTTGATTCGCAGGGTTTTTCCCGGATTCGTACCCTGGAGGGTTTTGGCGCGCGGGTGTTTGGCGGCGTGGCGTTTACCATCGCGGTTATCCGGCTTGATTTTACCGCGTTTGCGGCCACGGGAACCAACTTTAACTTTGGCGGCATGAACTACGGCGGCAGCATCGGCGTCCGCTTCCAGCTTTAACCAAAGGGTAAACACCGGCGGGGCTTCCCCGCCGATGCATCGAAAAAAGCGCAATGCTATAAGAGGCGCGGGCCGTATCCCGTCCAGAGATAACCGTCTTTGGACCGGGTACGGCCCGTTTTTATGAGCCGCGCCCGTCCCCGGCGCGTTTGGCAACGGCAATGGCAAGCTCCACTTCCGTAACCGTAACCCCCAGTTTTGACGCAATAAGGCTTGAGGAAAGCCCCGCGCGGTACAGTTCCACCGCCTGGACGGGCAGAGGTTTGGGCTTCGGCGTTATTTGCCGGGCCCCGCGCCGTATGACCGGTATTTCAGGCGCCGCCTGCGGGACGGGGGCGGGAGTGGGAACGGCATTACCGGGGGGGACCCCGGCCGCTTCCGCCCCGCCTGCCGGCCCCCGGAAAAGGTCCGGCGAAAGATACACGCCGTCTCCGCCCGGCGGGACCGCCGCCGCTTCACCGGTTTCCGCGAGCACCGGCGCGGTAAACCGCTTGCCAAGCCGCGCGTAGGCCGCGGCCCGGTCCTCCTGGGCGGCGGCGGGGCGGGAAAGCTCATCCAGAACGGCGGTCTCAGTATCGCGGCGTCCCGTTTCCCGGTCAAAAACGGCGATACGCCGCTCAAAAATCTCCACGCGCCGGTCGGCGTCTTCCAGCAGGGCGCGGAGTTTTTTGACCCGCTCCTCCACCAGGACCTCGTCCCGCACGGTAACCTCGTTAAGTTCCCGGATCATAAAGTCAATTTCTTCCCGGAATTCCGCGAGGATGCGGTCCCGCCCGGTGCGGCGCTTCAGGTACGACAAAAAAAAGAGGAACGAAAATGCCGAGACGGCGAGGGCCGTGAGGGAAAAGATAAAGACGAGCGCCATATTACCCGCTTACATCAATGTTTTTGCCCAGGTCCGGGTCCTGAATGTATGCGCGTGAAGCGTCCGGAGTGGGCGTCTCGCGCCCGTTCCCCTGCCGGCCCGCGCCGCCGCCGGAAGAAGAAGCGCCGCCTTTTCGGTCCTTTATCCGTTCCACGCCGCCCTGTCCTGTGTCCCGGGTTTCGTTCACCGTGTGAGCCTTTTCATCGGTTTTTTTCTGGATGCGCGCCCCCTGCACGGCGGCCTGGATCTGCGCGCCGTCTTTCTGGGCGGCTTCGTTTTTGCCCACCTTGTCCAGTTGGGTAAACAGGGTCTGAAGGTCAATTGGCTGTATCGGCATCGAGGGCCCTCCCGAGTTCGTCATCGCCCTCCGGTTCTTCGTAGTTCCGCGCCCGGATAAGGCCGTCTTCCAGCACAAAGGTAACCGCCTTGTAATCGCTCTTTACATCTTCCCGGGCATCCCGGATAGCTATCTTTACCCCCGGATACACCCGGTCGGACGCGGAAACCCGGCCCGGCACAAGGCTTGTCGCAAGCACTTCTTTTAATTTGGCGAGTTCGTTGTTTTTTTCCTGGAGGGCGCGGAGCAGGGACTGGCGGTTTTCGGTCATTTCACGCAGTTGTTTTTCTTCTTCTTCCGGCAGGTTTTTCCGCTGTTTTTTGATGTTGAGCAGGGTTTGCAGGTTGCGTTCAAGCTCCTCAAGTTCTTCCTCGGCGGTTTTCTTTTCCTCGCTGAGCCGGTCAAACCGTATCTTCGCGCGGAGGTCGTACCCCACCTCGCAGACCGTTTCGGTTCCGCTGGTGGGGCTCCCGATGGCCTTTGCCGTAATTTCCTGCGTGGCGCGGATCCGCCCGCCGACAATATTCGCGCGCTTTCCCCGCACCACCACGCGGCCAAACGCGTCCACACGGGAATTGACGATCCCGTCGTTCACCACGACCATGCTGCCGGAGGTAACATTGCTGTTCTCGATAAATTTCGCCCAAATGGAACGTTCCGTGCGGATGACGCCGCTCCCCTTTCCCGCAATGCCCTGATGGATGAGGATGTCCCCCCGGGCTTCCAGCGAGGCGCGTTCCACCATGCCGTTTATTTCGATGTTGCCCGCGGCCTTGATAAAGAAGCCGTCTTCCACATTGCCGGTAACCATCACGTTGCCCAAAAAATCAATATTGCCGGTTTTAAGGCCCACATTGCCTTCCACCAGGTAGGTGGGCTCAACATTAATTTTGCCGTCCACCAGAAGCACCTGGCCGTTAATGTCCGAAAGAATGGTAACGCCGTCTTCCGCCACGTGAACATTTTTGCCCAGCGGGAGCGAAATATCTTTGCCGTCATTGGCGGGCCGCCGCTCGGCGGTAATGGATTTGCCCTCCACACCCGCTTCCGCCGGTATTTTCCGGGCAAGCACATAATCCTGTACGACATTCTGGATGATGTTAAGCTGCTTAAAGTCAACCCGGCCGTTCACCCCCTCCCGCATACGGACCCGGTTCGGCTGAGTCTCAAAATTGTACTGGATATAGGCGTCCCGGCCATGCACGGGCCGCTGGCCCTCCGCCACAAGAAACGCCTCCCGGTACACGGGCTTGTCCGCAAACGCGGTAACCGCATCTTCCTTGAGGCCAAAATACACCCGGCTGCTTTTTATTTCGCTCAGGTACTCTTCGGCGGTAAGGTCCCTGCCACCCGGACCCGGCGGCGTTACCCGTATCCAGGCGCGCATTTCCTGTTCATCAAGTTCAACGGTTACCGCCGTATCGTTGGCGGGGTTCTGATCAAAATCGGCAATTTTGATATAGATCCCGGCCGCGCCCTGGACCGCCCTGCTCACCATTTCCGTGTCAAGATTTTTTACCGGCCGCGCGTTTATGGTTTTAAGCGTCTGGCTTTCGGAAACGCGGCGGCCGTTCCCTTCGGGCAGCGTTACCTTGAGCATTACGCCGTTCGCGGTAAGCAGCACGAAGCACTGGCCGTCCCGGTCCACAATAACCGGCTCTTCGCTGCCAAACTCTTCCGCGAAAAAATCCTCGTCTTCTCCGGCCTCTTCCGTGCCGGAGCGCTCGTAGGCCCGGATTTTCCAGGGCTTTTTTCCGGTTCCCAGAAAACCGGGAAACCCCCGTTCAACAAGTTCGTATTCAAGGCGGCGGACCGGTACGTCCAGCAGCGCGGCGGCCTCCGCGACGGCAGTCTCGAGCGAGGGTCCTTCGGCCTCAATCGTATTGACGGATCTGTCTTCTTCGAGCCGCTCCTTCATCTTTTCCTGAAGCTCGATAAAATCCACGGCGGCTCCTCGCTTAGACAATACCCTTGCGTATGTTGGTAAGTTTTGCCCTGAGGCGCAGTATGGCCTTTGTGTGGAGCTGGGATACCCGTGATTCGGTAACTTCCAGCACCTGGCCGATTTCCTTGAGCGTCAAATCTTCGTAGTAGTACAGTACCAGTATCTTTTTTTCCTTGTCGGGAAGTTCGTTAATCGCGTCGATAATCACCCGGCGTATTTCTTCTTTTTCCACAATGATGTCGGGATTGAGACTCGCCGGCGATTCAATGCTGTCAACGATGGAAACTTTATCGTTTTCATCGCCGGAAAACCATACGTCGTTCAGGGAAAGCATGGACGTGCCGGAAATTTTCATCATCGTTTTGGAAAATTCCTCCGCGTTCATGCCGAGGGAATTGGCGATTTCCTGATCCGTGGCGGGGCGTCCCAGTTGGGCTTCCAGCGTGCCGATGGCGTCTTCCACTTCCCGCGTTTTTTGCCGCACCGAACGGGGTACCCAGTCGATGGAACGCAGTTCGTCAAAAATTGCCCCGCGAATCCGCGTTACCGCGTAGGTTTTGAACTTGACGTTTTTTTCCGGGTCAAACTTGTCTATGGCGTCTATCAGGCCGAACACGCCGAACCCGACCAGATCGTCAAACTCGACATTATGGGGCATCCCAACGGCGACTTTCCCGGCCACGTACTTCACCAGGGGGGCGTACTGCCGGATAAATCCTTCGCGAATTTTCGGGTCCCGCGAGGTCCGGTATTCGAGCCAAAGTTCCTCTTCTGTTTTTCCGTCCGGGAAAAGTGCCCGTTGACTACTCCCGAGGAGCTTCCCCATAATCAGTCCTTCCATTCATGGTTCGTTCAGGGCCGCATCGCCCTACTCATCCCGCTTCAACAGTGTTTGTATAGCCTGCGCTATATCTTTCGGCGGAAAATCACCTTTCAGCGCCGCAGGTTTGTTTCCGATATAGGGGGCCGGCTCCCTGCCCTGGCCGGAAACGGATACTTCAAAGACTTCCTCCGATGTATCCGGGCTTCCCCCCCCGTCAAAAGGGTTTCCGGTTCCCCCGCCCCCGTCATTACCGCTATCGCCGCTCTGCTCGGCCTCCTGGGTGGAAGCCAGAAAAGCCTGCGACATGGCCTCCAGATCGGGAAGCATGTCAACTGTATCGGCGTCCTCCTTCCGCTCTGGCCGGGCGGGTGAGGCGCCGCGCCCCCCGCCCGCTCCCGGCGCGGCCTCCGCGCCGGTTTTTCCGCCAGGCGGCAACCCGCCCCCCCCGCTCCGCACCCCCGGAAGGCCCGGCGTAAAAACGCCGGACGGAGACGCCGGGGCGGAAAAATCTCCGCTTTCAGTATATTCATCTTCATTAAACTGGTCTAGGGCCGGAGAAGGGACCGGGGAATCGGGATCAAAATCGTCATCTTCGTCTTCCAGCGCGGAATCCGAAGAAAAAGCGCCGTCTTCCATGTCTCCGCCTGAGACGCCGCCAAACGCCGGTGATGAGACATCGCCTTCCACGGCGATATTCACCCGGGAACCGGCCGCTTCTCCATCTTCGCCGGTTACGGCGCCGCCATAGTTGGCGCCGCCATAACCGGCCTCGCCGTAACCGGCGTTGGGGTCTGAAAGGTTAAGCAGTTCCGGGAGAAAGCGCCCCACGGCGATGCCTAGGCCCGATACAAGCACAAAGAAAAACGCGGCAAACACGAGCGCCCGCACCACCGCGAACAGCCCCGCGCCGGCAATAAGCCCAACAGCCAGAGACAACATAAAACCCGCCGCCGCGGCAATAAGGCCCGGCTTGAAATTCATCGGCTTTCCTCCCCGCGCTACTTCCGTCCGAAAAGACGGCGGAACATTTCGGTAATGCCGCCCGATTCCCGAATCTCGCTTTTTTCCATGCGGCCCACGATATGCTGCACGCACAGGGAAGCCTTGCATTTGGGATCGATAACCATAAACGGCTTCTGCCTGAGCACCGCATGGGAAACAGTAACATCATCATAAATAAAACCCAGATACTCAACCTTGAGGTTGAGAAACTGTCCGGCAATGCTCGTCATGCGGTCAGCGACCTTTTTTGCTTCCGCCACGGTTTTGACGCGGTTCACCACCAGTTTAAGGCCCATGTTGAGGTTATCAATTTCGGTGGCGATAATTTTGATGATGCCGTAGGCGTCGGTAATGGCCGTGGGTTCAGGCGTCGTTACAATAACCGCGTCATCAGCCGCAGCGATAAAATCAAGCACATTGCTGGAAACGCCCGCCGCAGTATCAATAATGATAATATCCGCGTTGGAAAGAGTATCAAGCTCATTGATAAAATTCTGCCGCTCATCGTCGGTCAAATTCGCTATTTTGGAAAACCCCGAAGCCCCGGCGACAATGGAAATGCCGTATTCGGTGTCTACCATTATTTCCCGCATGGTTTTCTGTTTTCGTATCACATGATACAGGTTGAATTTGGGGATCATGTTGAGCATGACATTGACATTGGCGAGCCCGAGGTCGGCGTCCATAACCACAACCTTTTTGCCAAGCCGCGCGTAGGCAAGCGCCATGTTCACCGACATATTGGTTTTCCCCACGCCGCCCTTGCCCGAAGTAACGGTAATGACGCGGGTTTTCTTTCCGTCCCGGCTCCTGCCGCCGCTCCCCTCGCCGCTTTTTTTTCGCATCATCTCCCGCAGTTTTTCAGCCTGATCTTCCATGCCTAACTCCACTCGATAAGTTCCGTATCATCGCCGGGAAAGCGGCTTTCCAGTTTTGCCCGGTTTACGGTAAAGCCATCAAGATTGATGAGGAATCGTACCACACTGGCCTTCTGTATGTCTTTGGGCACGCCCTGCCCTTCGGTGATCCACGAAACGCTTTTTCCCCGCCCGGCGAGCGCGCTGATCACATTGCCCAGCCGGCCCGTTTCGTCCATTTTGGTTACCACCACCGAACGGTAACCGAACGGTTCAAACTGCGCGAGAATTTCATCAATGTCGCTTGCCTTTGTGGTTGCCGCGAGCGCAAGATAATACTCTGCTCCGGAAGCGGCAAGGAACTGTTTCATTTCGCCGATCTCTACCGAGGCGCGGGGGCTGCGGCCCATAGTGTCAACCAGAATAACATCAACGCCCTCCGAATTAAGCGCGATTGCTTCCCGCAGTTCCCGGGCGGTGCTCACGCCGGAAACAGGAATCTGCATCAGTTCTCCGTAACGCTGAATTTGCTTTTCCGCGCCGACACGGTATTTGTCAATGGTGATAAGCCGCACCTGGAGCGGACTTTTCCCAATGGCGCCCAAAAGATACCCCGCCGCGAGTTTTGCGATAGTTGTTGTTTTTCCGACGCCCGTGGGACCGATCAGGGCGATAATCCGGGGGCGGCGCCGGTACGGCTCCTCCCGGTAGATGGAAATACTTTCGCCGATCCATTCAAGCACGCGCTCCTGCACGGCGTCAAAATCCTCAATCTCCTCCAGGGAAAATTCCTTTCGCGCCCGCTCAAGCAGCGCGTTCCGGTAGCGGAGATCAAAATCATTCCGGGACAGGATTTCTTCCAGGCGGCTGATTGTGGGATGATCCGGCGCTATGCCCTGCCCTTTCGCGGCGGCGGTAACGGTCGTCATGTCTTCCCTGAGGCGGAGAATTTCGGCAAGTATCTGCTGGGTGGCGGGGTCCCTGCCCGCCGCGGCGATAACCTTGTTTTTTTCTTCCTCAAAACTGGGCGCTTTCATGGTCTGCGTTCCCCGCGTGTAGTGCCGCTCTTTGGAAAGATAGCCGGTAATTTCTATCGCCTCCCGGGAAAAGAGGCCAAGAAATCCGCTCCGCACGCGCACCGTTTTCTGTCCCAGTTCGTTAAAGCGCCCGCCATACTTACTGATGATTTTTTGGTAGCATTCCGTGTAGCTGGGCGCCTGTTCCGTTATCAGTTCCATTCCCATATCTTATCCCTCAACTCTTATTTCTCCAACCGCTTCCACGGTAATGTCGTTCGCGATTTCCGGCACCGAAAGTACCACCAGGCCCGGCTCGTCCCGTTCGGTGGAAGACCTGACCAGCGCACGGGCCTGTTCCGAACAGAGAATCACCGGCAGCCAGCCGTGTTCCTGCACCGCCGCCGCCGCGCGGGCAAGCGCCTTTATCCACGCGCGCTGGGTGGGCGGGTCCAGTGCGGACACCGCGCCGGAAGCGGTATCTACCCTGCTTTCAATAATTTTCTTTTCAAGTCCCTGCTCCAGCGTCAGCACGCGGAGCACCCGGTCGTCATCGGCATACTGAAGGCAAAGCTGCCTGCCCAAAGCCTGCCGCGCCTTTTCAGTCAGGAAACTTGCGTCCTTGGTTACCGGGCCGTAATCGGCAAGCGTTTCCAGTATCGCAACCATGTTGCGGATGGATACCCGCTCTTTAAGGAGGCTCTGCAAAACTTTTTGTATGTCGCCCAGGCTTAAATGTTTCTGCGCTTCATCCACAACAGCAGGATATTCTTTTTTCAGCGTTTCAAGAATTTCCTGCGTATCCTGACGGCCCAGAATTTCCGAGGCGTAGCGTTTGATAATTTCCGTAAGATGGGTGGCGATAATTGACGGGGGATCTACAACCGTATAGCCCGCCCGTTCCGCCTCGTCCCGCATATCCTCGCCAATCCACACGGCGGGCAGGCCGAACGCGGGGTCTTTGGTTTTTTCACCGGCAATCTCGGCGCTGACGCCGCCGGGGTTGATACACAAATAGTACCCCATGCGGATCTTTCCCCGGCCCACGTCAACGCCCTTCATTTTGAAACAGTATTCCGATGGTTCAAGGCGGCTGTTGTCGAGGATCCGTATCCGGGGAATCACCAGGCCGAGATCGAGCGCGGATTCCCGGCGTATGCGCTGGATCCGCTCCAGAAGTTCCGCGCCCTTGTCGCGGTCTACGAGGAGCAGGAGGCCATACCCCAGTTCCAGCGACAGCCGGTCGAGCGGAACAATAGGCGACATTTCCGCGCTTTCTTCTTTCTTTTTTTCCGCGGTCTTCGCCATCGTTTCGGCAAACCCCGCCTGCCGCCGCTTTATCCGGTTCAGCCGGTAGGCGGTAAAGCCAAGCAGAGCCGCCATCGGCACAAGCACATACCAGGGGAAACCGGGAAACACGGAAAACAGCAGCAGTACCGCCGCGCCGATCCAGTAAATCCGCTCGTCCCGGGTGAACTGTTCACCCACTTCTTCGCCCAGCGCGCCGGCTGTGGCGGAACGGCTTACGATAATGCCCGTTGCGACCGACACCAAAAGCGCCGGAAACTGCGAAAGGAGGCCGTCGCCCACCGTGAACGAAATATAGGTGCCCAGCGCCTGGCTGATGGGTTCCCCGTGAACGGCGGTTCCCACAATAATGCCGCCGAGTATATTTATTACGGTAATAAAAATACCCGCCTTGACATTGCCGGAAACAAATTTGCTGGAACCGTCCATATTTCCGTAAAAATCAAGTTCCCGCTGCAGTTCCGCTTTCTTCGCCTGGGCTTCTTCTTCGGTGATAGCGCCGGAACTGTATTCGGTTTCTATCGCCATCTGCTTGACCTGCATGGCGTCCAGGGCAAAACGGGCGGCAACTTCGGCGATGCGGGTGGAGCCTTTGGTGATCACCAAAAGCTGCACCGCAAGTATCACGATAAAAATGATAAGCCCGACCACCAACCCTTCGGTCCCGCCCGAACCGACTACAAAAGTAGCAAAAGCGCGGACCATCCGTCCGTCAAAGGCCGCCCCCCGGGTAAGGATGAGGCGGGTGGACGATATGTTAAGGGCAAGGCCAAACACGGTGCTTACGAGCAGCACCGTAGGAAAACTGCTGAAATCCGTGGGCTTTTTGTTGTACATGACGATAAGGAGGATCAGAAGCGCGAGAATCAAATTCATCGCCATCAGCATATCGAGCAGTATCGTGGGGAGCGGTATTACTACCATAGCGACAACCGCCACGACAGCGAAGGCAATTACCAGATCGCGCCGGTTTCCAAAGAGATCCGTTATTCTGTTCACGCCCGTGCGGGCAGCCTCGGCCATTGCTCTTTCCTCTCCATATATACTTTCCCAAAAACCGCATTTTCGCAGCCTAAAGGCGGGAAAACACAAGGTCTGTCCATAAAGCAACCGGCTTATGGACAGACACTTACTTACATCCGGGCAAAACGGATTTTTACCGCCCGCCCCAAAACCCGGCAAATGCTGTAGGCACGCCTCCGCGCGGGTTTCCGGCTGCGCCGGGGCTAGGCTCCCGCCTGCTCCGCCCGCCGCCGTTTTTCGTTCAGGCTCATCACGCTGCTCAACACCATCGCTACCACTTCGTAATAGGCAACCGGAATGGTGTCGCCCACTTCGGTTTCCGCGTAGAGCGCGCGGGCAAGGGGCTTGTTTTCCACCACGGGCACGCCGTTGTCCCGCGCGATTTCCCTGATGCGGCGGGCCATTTCGTCCGCTCCCTTGGCCGTAACCCGGGGCGCATGCATGATCTGTGTGTTGTATTCCAGGGCAACGGCAAAATGCGTTGGATTGGTAACCACCACATCGGCGCGGGGTACATTTACCATCATGTTTGAACGCATCTGTTCCCGCATGCGCTGGAGTATCCGGTTACGGATCTGCGGATCCCCTTCGTACTGTTTCCGCTCTTCCTTTACTTCCTCCCGGCTCATTTTGAGGGATTCCCGGTAACGCCAGCGCTGAAACATATAATCGGGAATGGAAAGGGCGAGCAGCAGCAGTGCGCAAAACACAAGAAGCCGTATGGCAAGGGAAGCAATCATTGTTACCGATGACCACAGGTCCCACCGCTGGAGATTTGCCAGTTCCTTGATGCGGGAACGGATCAGAAAAAACGCTACCGCCCCGATAATAACCAGTTTGAGAATGGATTTTATAAAATTGAACAGTCCTTCGCCGGAAAAAATACGCTGAAAAAACTGCCCGAACCGGGGAACAATACGGGAAAAATCCGGCGTGAGGGGCTTGGTGGTAAACAGAAAGCCTGTCTGCACCACATTGGAAAAAACCGCCGCCGCAAGCGACACGGAAACAATGGGGAGGACAAGGCGCACAAAATAATTGAGAAACGCTTCCATAATGATCCCGTCCCGTGTGGGATCAAGCTCCGCCGCCCGGCTGAAAAAAAAGCGAATCATGCTGACACAGGTACGCAGGAGATACGGAGAGAGCACCAGTATCGCTATCGCCGGCAGCAGCAGCACAAGCGCGCCGACAAGTTCCTGGCTTTTGGCAACCCGCCCTTCCTCACGGGCCTTGCGGATTTTGTATTCCGAAGGTTCTTCGGTGCGGCCCTCGTCCTCCGCGGCAAACCACTGGAGGTCCATACCGAAGGCAGCCCGCCGCGCGCGCGCTTCTTCCGCGCGGATAAACCGGAACGGTACGGCAAAACGCCCGCCGAACCGGAAACGAACCGCGCGGCGGATCCCCGCTCCCGCGCCGCCCATCAGCACCCTCATGCCGCGCCTCCCGTAACCGGCAAAGCGCGGAAGGAAACGGCCTCCCCGATGCGCGCGTACAGCGTTTCTATCGCCTCCCAGCCTGAATCAATAATCCGCCCGAATGCCTCCACCATAAAAGGCATGGTAACGGCGAGCAGCAGAAACGCTGTCGTAATGGAAATGGGAAACCCCTCGGAAAGAAGATTGATCTGCGGCGCGGCTTTGGAGATTAACCCTGTTGCGAGGGACGTGAGAAAGAGCGTTCCCAAAATGGGCATACTGATTACAATAGCGTCGAGGAAAAGCCGTGAAAGCCCCGCAAGCAGCATTCCTGTTACGTGTTCCCGGCCCTGTATCAGGGCAAACACATTTACGCTCTCGATGGAGCGCTGGAACCCGCCGAGAAACAGGGTGTTAAACCCGCCCAGCACCAAAAATATCAGCATGGCCACAAGGTTAAGGTACTGGCCCATGAGGGGGTTTTCCACCTGGGAAAGGGGATCGAAAGTTTCTGATGCGCCGAACCCCATTTGCAGGGAGAAAAACTGTCCCGCGGTGGAAAAGGCGGAAAAAATAATGGTAAGGTAAAAACCCGTAATAATGCCGATAATAGCTTCACCCAGGGCAAGAAACACAAAAGAAAGCGTTGAAAACGAAAGGACGCTGCCGTACATGAGCGCGGAGGGAAAAACGGCATAGGCAGCAAAACCCGCAAGGGCGATTTTCGCCGTCTGCGGCACCGACTCCGAAGAAAGAAGCGGCGCGGTTTCTATCATGGCGAGGGCACGCACGGCAACCAGCAAAAATACTGGCGCCGCGCCGAGCATTTCAGTTATCATGCCGCTTTCTATCATTACCGGTCCTCCAAAAAAACGCCGTTTGATCCTACCGGGCGAGGGCCGGGATCATGCCGAACAGCCGCACCGTATAGTCGCCCAGGGACGAAAACATCCAGCCTCCAAAAAAGCCCAGCACGAGCAGTATCGCTATCACCTTGGGGACAAAGGTCAGGGTCTGCTCCTGTATCTGCGTAGTAGCCTGAAAAATGGCCACCACAAGTCCTACCACCAGCGCCGCAATCAAAAGCGGTGCGGCCAGCGTCAGCGTCTGTAGTATTCCCCCCTGCAAAAGTTCGGTTATCTGTCCTATGCTCATGGCAGCGCTCCTGAATCAAAATATAAATGAACGGACAATCTGATCCGTTAAAAGCCCCCAGCCGTCAACCAGTATAAAAAGTATCAGCTTGAAGGGCATGGAAATCATAACCGGGGGCAGCATAATCATCCCCATCGACATAAGGGCGCTCGCCACCACCATATCAATTACAATAAATGGAATAAAAAGCAGTATTCCTATTTTGAACGCGACAGTAAGTTCATTCAGGATGAACGCCGGAATCAAAACATAGGTGGGCACATCGGCCAGGGTATCAGGCGTATCAAGGCCGCGCATCGCCATAAAAAGGCGGATATTTTCGGGCCGCGTCTGCATCTGGCGGAACATGAAAACCCGCAGAGGGGCCTCCGCTTCCCGGTAGGCCGTTTCCACATTGATCTCTCCCGCGGCAAGGGGACGGAACGAATTCTCGTAAATCGCGGTGAACGTAGGCCACATGATAAAAACCGTAAGGAAAAGCGAAATGCCAAGGAGCACCTGATTCGGCGGTACCTGCTGGAGCGAAAGCGCCCGCTTGATAAAATCAAGCACGATCGAAATGCGCAGAAAACTCGTCATCAAAATAATGATGCTGGGCGCGAGGGACAGCACCGTAATGAGCAGCAGCAACTGAAGCGAAAAGGCAACTTCCTGCCCCGACACGGGATTACGCACCGCAAGATCGATAAACGGTATTACCGGCTCCGCGGGCGGCGCGGGTATCGACATCGTTCCCTCATTGGAAAGGGGGGGAAACGGCGGCGTAGGCTGGGCGGCGGCGAAGCGAAGCGGCAACAGCAGCAACAGCAGCGTGAAAAATACCCCGCGGGGCGGACGTCTCCCGGCAGAAACCGCGCCGGAACGTTTCCCGTTCCGTATCTCCCGCGCGTCAAAAAAACTGCCGCCAAACGCCGCAACGGTATGCCGCACCCTAAAGCTCCCGTATCCGTTTCCGCTGCTGGCGGATAATGCCGGGCGAAAATTCCGCGTCGTTGGCCACGGCGCCGCCATTATTGCCATCACCGTTGTTGCCATCGCCATTATTGGCGGCGCCATTATTGGCGGCGCCATTACTGGCGATGGTCCTGCCCGCGCCGCCGAGACGCCGGAGCAGGGAACGGAAATCCGCGAAGCGGGAAGCGGCGGACTCTCCGGCGCGGCGGCTTTCCTCAAGCAGCATCGCGTCAATCGCCTCCCGGTCGTCAATTTCCGCAAGCAGGTTGACGCCTCCTTCACCCGCGCCGATAAGCCAGGCGCGGCTTCCCACGGACACGACGTACAAAAAACGGCTTGACCCAAGGTGCGCGCTCGTGAGTATTTTGAGGTAGGGATTGCGCTGTGTCTGGGGCCGCGTGGAACGGCGAAGAAAATACACCACCCCGTACACCGCAAGCGCGGCAAGGGCAAGAACAAGGACCATGCGGACAATTACCGCGATTTCCCCGCCGCCGCGCCGCGCGGTTCCGGACGTTTCCCCCGCAAAAACCAGTTCCCGCTCGGGATTTACCGGAGGCCGGGGCGCGCCGTTTTCATCATTTTCCATGGAAGAGGCCGCCCCCGATTCCTGGGCAACAAGGGGAACGGTACCGGTTAAACAATAAACCGCGAGGAACGCGGCTACAATAATCCCTCGGTGATTCAGTTTTCCCCTCCCAAGTACAACTGATCAATGCATGTCAAGAACCAAAGGAGCCGCGGCGATCCGCCGCGCCCCGTGCATTTTGTGCGCCGAATTTACCCGGAGACAAAGACCGCCGGACAAACCCCTGAAAAATCCCGTCCCGCTTCACCTTTTCCAAAACCCGGTCAACAAAACGGTTTCCGCGCCCCGGACAGTTCCGGCCGCTGCGGCAATGGCTGCAAAACAGCCCGTCTTGAAACCGTCCCGGTTTTTGGCGAAAGTCCAGAGACACCTTCATTCTAACAGGGTGTAAAAAAAAGGTCAACAGGAACCCCGCCCTTTTTTCAAAATTTACGATTTTGGAAAAAGTGGCCGGCGAAGGACGGGGGATAAAACGGGCATGTAACGGGCGCACGGTTCCCGGGACGGGCGGCGGGACACCGCGGCGTCAGGTTTCCAGGGCGGCCTCCGCAAGCGCGGCGATATTTTCAGGCGGCACGTCGGGCAAAATGGACTCGTGGCTGGGCGAAACAATATAATTCGTCCCAAAAAGGGCGCGCAGCCGCCGCACCTCCGCCCGTATCTCCTCCGGCGCGCCAAAGGGAAGCAGCCGCTGGGTATCCACCCCGCCCATAAACACAATTTTGCCGTTGTACTTCCGGGCCAGGGATTCGGCGTCCATGTTTTTCGCCATGGCCTGAATGGGGTGCAGCACCTCCACACCCGCATCGATAAGCCGGGGAATAACCCGGTCTATGGAACCGCAGGAGTGGAGCACCACACGGTAGCCGTGGCGGTGGGCCTGCGCGGTGAATTCCCGGAAATAGGGCATAACGAAGCGATCAAAATGTGCGGGCGAAATCAATGTGTCAAGCTGGCTCCCGAAATCGTTGCCGAAGAAAAAAGCGTCGATTTTGTTTCCTGCCTGACTGAACAGTATCTCGTTTATCTCCAGATAAAAATCCGCAATGTGCCGGGTAACGGCGTCCACCACGGCAGGATCGGTGTGCATCTTGGCAAAATAATTCTCCATTCCGAAAAAATCACAGGCATTATGATAGAAGGCGCTCCAGCTTCCGCTCAGAACGGCCTGCCCCGCGGCAATGGTCCGGTCAATTTCTTCCAGTGTTCCGGTAAAATCAATGTATTTTACTTTGGGCCAGTGAAACGCTTCAACTTCGGCAATGTCTTCGGTTTCGGCAAATACCCCCGGCGCGTCCAGGGCCGCCCGCTCCTTCCCGCCGGAAGCATCAAACATCGGATAATCGGGATTTTGCCAGACGCGGCATTTTTCCGGCATAACCCAGCGGCAGTGCGAACCGAGTTTGAGCCCCAGTTCTAGATCATCTTTGACACCGAAATACCCGTACAATTTTTCGATGCTGGCGGGGTTCGGATCCCCATGCCAAAAACCGGAAACATCCGACCGGCGGGCGGCAATGGCATTGAACCGTTCTTTTCCTGTCATCATAAACTCCTTGCATTTTTTAAGCGGGAGTTGTTTAATAACTGTAGCTACTAAACACTTCCCCGTTTGTTGCTCATGCGGTTCCGCCGCCTGCCGCATAAGCGCACGGCGCGGGCAGACGGCGTATTATCCCTTGATGCCTCCCTCCGCGATGCCTTCCAGTATTCGTGATGAAAAAACGATAAACATAATCATGATGGGCAGCGTAGACAAAACCGAAATGACAAACGCCGAATCAATGGAAGTCAAAAGGCGGGCCGAATATTTCATCACCATGAGGGGAATGGTCTTTTTTTCTTCCGACTGAAGAAAAATCAGGGGGACAAAAAACTGATTCCAGATGCCTACCGCAGTAAGAATGCTCATTGAAAAAACGACCGGCGACGCAAGGGGAAACATAATCTTTACAAAGGTACGGAATTCGCCCGAGCCGTCCAGTATGGCGGCCTCGTAAATTTCCTGCGGAAGGCCGGCAAAAAAATTGGTCAGCAAAAACACCGCCATGGAAATGGAAGAACCGGCGATTAAAATAACCGCCCAATAGGTATCAATGAGGCGGAGGCCCTTCATTAAAAGAAACACCGGCACAATGCCCAACTGGACGGGAAACATGAGGCCGACAAGGAAATAGGTTTTTACTGCCTTCTTGAAACGGAACCGGTAATGTCCCAGGCCATAGGCAACCGTTGACGACAAAAATACCGAAAGAAAAATTGCTCCTGCCAGAATAAAAATACTGTTGCCAAAGAACCGGAAGAATTTATCCTTCAAAAGGAGATGGAAATAGCCGTCCAGGGCAAGGGATGCGGGAATGCCGAACATGTTCCCCAGGATGTCCTGCCGGCCGCGCAGGGAATTGTAGATCAAATATCCCATCACAAAAAGATTAAAGACGCAGTAAAGGATCATAAAAACACAGACGGCAACTGCCGAAGGAGTTTTACGAATGTCTTTCATGCTTCCTCCTCCCTGCTCATGGCAAGGACACGGAACAGGGAAATGACAAAAAGAAGCAGAAACAGCACGCAGGCCACCGTTGTGCCCATACCGACAGAATTACTGCTGATTTTACCGCCCACGGGATTTACGTCTCCAAAGGCAATGCGGTAGAAAAAAAGGGCCATAACGTCAAGACTGCCGCCTACGCCTCCTGACGAACCGCCTGAAAGAATATAGCTGAAATCAAACATGGTCATGCAGTAGATATAGCCAATCAGGATTAAATTGATAATGGTCGCCTTTATCTGCGGCAGAATTACCAGTACAAGCCTTGTCCAGAATCCCGCCCCCTCAAGGTAAGCCGCCTCAAGTCCGTCCCGGCCGATCATGTTCATGGAACCGGCAAGAAACGTCATACCGACGCCGATGCCGCCCCAGGTAATCATGATAAAAAGCAAAATAATTCCCGTTTCAGGCATGCCCAGCCACGGCCTTGCCAGGGAGGAAAGTCCCAGTTTTGCCAGGGCGGTGTTGAGGACGCCGACATTGGAATCAAGAATCAGGCGGAAAATAAATACAATGACCGGCGTCGTGATAAACTGCGGCGCAAAGATAATTGCCTGGACGGCCCGGTGGCCCTTCATCCGGGAATAAATCATGTAGGCCATGGCTATCTGCACCGGAAGCTGCACAAAAACGGTCAGCAAAAACAGCTTGAGACTGTTTCCGAGAGCGTTGGAAAACTGCCCCATAAGATAGGCATCCGTAAAAAGCTCCCGGTAGTTTCCAAGCCCCACAAAAATCTTTTCGCCTATACCGTTCCACCGGAACAGGCTGAGATGCATGGCCGCCAGAATTGGATAAATTACGAGGAGTGAATAGAGCAGAAACCCCGGCGCGATAAAGAGCAGAAAGGGCCGTTTTCTGAAAAAAGCCGTCATACGCATCCGCCTTCCGGACGCCGCGTTTCCGGCAAAAACACGGCGCCGGTACAAGTAACATTAGACTTGTTCAATAACCCGGTTGGTTATTTCACAAGCCTTGCAGAATTGGGAATTTATTCCAGATATTCCCCAATTCTGCCATTTTGTTTGGCAAAGTTATTGCCTCCGGGTCCACGCTCTTTATACACGTCCAGCGGCAGGGGGCATGGACCCTTCGCATAAAAGCAATTACATTTCAGCGGTAAAGGCCCGGACCCCTTCCGCTCCGGTCATGGCGCCGGTCATCAGGGCGGGAAGGACGCTGGAATGGAAAACATCCTGCGGGCGGCCGGAAGTGTCTACCCCCGAAAGCACGTGATAAATATTGTTTCCTACCTTGTCGAAACCGGAAAATTCCGCAACCATGGGATCGTTCACCGTAATATCGCCAATAACCGGAATGGACGCCAGATGATTTGCCATGATCTGCTGGGCTTCCCGCGTCCCCAGGAATTCCACATAGGTAAACGCTTCCTCAGGATGGGCCGTTTTGCGGGAGACCGCATACGTGTTGAAGTTGGAATAGCCGCTTTGCGCCGCGCGCGTTCCGTCCTTGCCGGGCATCGCAAAACAGCCGGTCCTGAAGGATGTCTGTTTCATGACGGTGCTGTTCCACGTGCCGTCAAAGATCATGGCCGCCTGACCGTTCAAAAACGCAAGCTGGGAGCTGTCCCCGTTCTGGGCGGCGGGATTTTTCCCAAAATAGCCGCGCGCACAAAATTCCCGGTAGTAATCAAAAAGTTCCGCGATCTGCGGATAGTTCCCGCTCTCATCGCCGTCCTTGATCCGTTCCAAATCATCATCGGCAATAGCCGCGGCCATGACCTGAACCGGCCAGTAACGGGCCCATTCATCGGCGCCGCCGAAAGCTACCGGCGTAATTCCCGCCGCGAGCAGGGTTTCCATCGCGGCAACAAAATCTCCCCAGGTCCGGGGTTTGGCGATTCCGTACCGGGCGAATATATCGGCGTTGTAATACACCAGCGCGTAGTCAATGAAGCACGGATAGGTACAGTAGGTTACGCCGTCGACCATCGCATATTCCAGCGATGCCGGGGGAAACCGGGAACGGTCCGGGGCGTACTGATCCAGCGGCAGCAAAAAGCCCGCGCGGGCCAGCTCGGCCATTTTGGTTGATTTATTGCCCTGAACCCAAAAAACATCCGGCAGGGAATTGGACTGGACGGCCACATTCAAGGCGTCAAAACTTCCTGAATACTGATAGTCCAGTTTTATGGCCGGATATTCCGCGGAAAAGGCGGAGTTAATTTCATCAAACACCCGTTCCAGTACCGCCTGATTGTCCGGATCACCCCACACCTTGATGGTTACCGCGGCAGAATCGCCTCCTTTTTTGCAGGAAGCGGCAGCCACGCCAGAGAACAGTACCGCCGCCGCAAGGCACAGCGTATTTTTTCCAATCCGTCTCATGTTCATCGTCATGCTCCTTAACTCCGTATATCCAAATGCGTCCGCCGGAAAACTACCGGTTCCCGCGCGGTCCGCATATTTACCCGGCATAAAACGCCGAATACGCCTTTTAACGGGCCTCCGCCGTGGATCCCCGGACAACAAGCTCCACCGGAAAGAAAATCCGGGAGCAGGATGCGCCGTCCCGAATTTGTTCCAGCAGTTTTTGTGCGCCCGCCTCGCCAATGTCCCGGAAATGCTGCCGCACCGTAGTCAAATCCGCGTACCGGGCGCCCTCATTATCATCAAATCCGGTTACCGAAATGTCCTCCGGAACACGAAATCCCCGGTCCACAAGAAACTGCTTAACGGCGATTCCGGTCCGGTCGTTAATACAGGCGGCGGCGGTTACACCGTGGTCCCTGATCAGCCGCTCCAGCGCGGAAAATTCCAGTTCCCTGTTGAGCAGGCACAGTTCTTCCCGGAACGGAACGGCGTTTTGCTCAAGGGCGGCCCGGTACCCGGCAAGCCGCTCGGCATGGACGCTGGTGAACCTGCCGGCAGTAATAAAAGCGATATTCCGGTGCCCCTTCCGGGTGAGGTAGCGGGTTACCTGATACATACCGTCCAGGTGATAGGAACAGACCAGGGTGCAGGGAAAATCCACGGTGGCGCGGTCCAGCATGACAAGCGGTATGCCGGCCGTTTGAATGGCGGCAAATTTGTCCCGGTTGGCATCGGGATCGGTGGAAAACATCAACAGTCCGTCAACGCCGTTTTTTATGCATTTGTCGATGATCTCCGCTTCCCGCGCGGCGTCCAGATCGCTGCACTCGACCGTCATGGAATACCCGCGCGCGGAAATATACTCCTGCGCCCCCTTGATAATTTCAATAATGGAACTGTCCGAAGGCTCGTAGGAGAGCAGCACAAGGGAAACAATGCCCGTTGACGCCGGTCTGAGCCTGGACGGGAGATCCGCTTTAAGCGGGGCAACAAAACTGCCCTTCCCCTTGATACGGACAATTTTGCCGGAGTACACCAGGTCCGAAAGCGCCCGCCGGGCGGTGAGCGTGCTTACGCCGTATGTCCGGCACAGTTCATTTTCGCTGGGGATTCTCCCCGCCGGCAGGAGTTCACCACATTCCATTTTTTGAATCAGTTCGTTCTGGAGATACACATACTTGGGAACGGACAGGACTGACAAAATACCGGCTCCTTATAATACTAAGATAGAGGTAACGCTGATCATCATTATATCATAGTATTATACCTTGTCAATAAAAATTTTGTAAAAATTCAAAAATTCATATAAATTGACATTTATACACAACTTAACTATACTAAGATTGATTTTATCATTTCAACCTAGTATACTAACTATGGAGGAATCATGCGGGGGCCGGAAAAAATTTTGTATCTTGCGGGTACCCACTGGGACCGGGAGTGGTATCTGCCCTTTGAGTCGTTTCGTTTCAGGCTGGTTTCCATGATGGACGAGACGCTGGAAGTCCTGGAGCAAAATCCCGCCTTTTCCCGGTTCATTCTGGACGGCCAGACCATACTCCTTGACGACTATCTTGCGATACGTCCGGAAAACCGGGAGCGGATTACCGCGCTTCTCCGCGCGGAACGGCTCAAGGCGGGTCCCTGGTACACCATGCCCGATGAATTCCTTTCCAGCGGCGAAAGCCTGATACAAAATCTCTGCCTGGGCTTCGATACGGCCCGGCAATTCGGCGTGGAACCGATGCGGTACGGTTATGTCTGCGATGTTTTTGGGCATATCGCCCAGCTCCCGCAGATACTGAACGGCTTCGGCATCACCGGCGCTCTTTTGGGGCGGGGTACGAACGCCGCGGACTGCCCCGCCCACTTTATCTGGCAATCCCCGGACGGCAGCCGCTGTATCACCTTCAAGGTTCCCGAAGAATGCGGATACGGGACGTTTTTCTTTGAAGTAGTTGCCCCGTACCGGACGGAGGAAAACGCCGGCTGGGACGCGCTCGTTGCCCGCGCAAAGCACTATGTGGAACGGGAACTGACCCGCTCGGCGCTTCCCTGCGTGGTCCTTATGGACGCCATGGACCACGAATCGATTCACCCCGAAGCGGTACGGATCGCGGAGGAACTGTCCGGATATTTCGGTTGTCCGGTGGAATTCGGCGCGCCGGATCAACTGCTTGCGGAGCTTGAAAAAAAGACGGGCCTGATGCCGGTCCTGACCGGCGAACTGCGGCAAACGGGCCGGGCGATGGTTGAACACAACAAACTGCTCCCCCACACCCTTTCCAGCCGCTATGACGTGAAAGAAGCGCACGATGCCTGCCAGAACCTGCTGGAACGGCGGGCGCTGCCCCTCGCCGCCCTTGCCCAAATTCAGGGGAAACCCCTGCCGGAGGCGTACTTTTCCCGGGCGCAAAAACTCCTCGCCGAATGTGAGGCCCACGACTCAATCTGCGGCTGTTCGATTGATCAGGTTTCGGAAGACGTGCTGCACCGCCTCCGTCAGGCGGACATTATCGGCGGCGAAATCCGGGATTTTTCCGCCGCCGCCGCCGCAAACCTTTCCGCCCGGGGCAAAAACGATGATCTGACCCTGGTGCTCTTTAATACGGAAATGGAAGCGTATTCGGCGGTTGTGCGCGTTCCCGTGCATTTTCCTCCCGCGTACCCGGGACGGCGCGACAGTTATCTGGCCTATGAGCCGTATAATATGTTTACCCTTACCGGCGCGGACGGCCGGGAAATTCCCGTTCAGATTCTGGACATTGAACCGGAACGCTTTACCGGACAGCCCCGTGGTTTTTACCGCGAAAAACGGGATCGCTATCTCCTGGCGTTTGCGGCGTCTCTGCCGCCCGGAGGCAGAGGCGAATTTCGTATACAGCCCCGTGCACAGCCCGGCCGCAATACCGGTTCCCTGCTTACCGGGCCGCTTTGCATGGAAAATACGCACATTAAAGCAGAGATCACTTCGTCCGGACTGCTTGCCGTTACCGATAAAGCGGCGGGGCGGCGGTACGACGGCCTTCTTGCTTTCCGCGATTATGGAGAAACCGGCGATGGATGGTATCACGCGCCGCCGGCGGGTAATCCGGTCATTTGGGAAGGGAGCGGGGAAAAAACATTTGAGGTATACCGGGACGGCAGTGAAATCTGCACGCTGCGCTTGTCCATGCGCATGCGCGTCCCCGCCCGTCTTGAACGGGGACCGGCGGGCATACGGCGTTCGGCGGAAGAAGAAACAATCACGGTTACGTCGTTTATCACGCTTGCCAAAACATCGCGCTGGGTTGAAATCGAAACGGTTATCCATAATACCGCGCGGGATCACAAAATGACCGTCAATTTCCCTACGGGGCAGGCTACGGCCAGTTATGAGGCGGACCAGCCCTTTGCCTTTGTCCGGCGCGGGGCCGGTTCGCCCCCGGCAACCGGTACATGGAAAGAATATGACCGGGGCAATCACGCCTTTACCGGCGTTGTTATGCGGCGGGGCGCGGACGGGACAGGACTCGCGTTCCTTTCCGGGGGCGGAATGCACGAATGCGCCGCGCATACCGATCCGGCGGGAACGCTGGAAATAACCCTGTTCCGCGCTTTCGGCGCCACCTTTCTTACCAACGGCGAAAACGGCGGCCAGCTTTTGGGGGAAATGCGGTTCAGGTTTGCGCTGCTGCCGCTCTCCGGCGCGGATACGCCGGGCAGTATCCTTAAAATGCGCAATCACTATTTAAATCCGCCGCTGGCCTACACAGTCCGGGGATTTGATCCCGCCGGTCCGCGCGTCTTTGCCGGGTTTTCCCTGGAAAGCAAGAATATCGTTCTTTCCGTACTGCGCCCGGCCCGGACAGCGGGATTTACCTGCGTCCGGCTGGTAAACTATGGCGAAGCGGAAGAAGAGGCGCTGATCACCGCCCCCGCGCCGATTGTGGAAGCGTACCGGACGGACCTGCCGGAAGAAAAACGTGAGGCCGCTCCGTTTGCGGGCACGGAAATCCACTGCCGTCTGCCGCCCTGCCGGATCGCCACCTTTCTTCTCAGACTGGAGACGGAGCAGGCGCTGCCCGGCGCGGGGAACAAGAACCCCGCAGCTGGTGGAACCGGGGAATTGTGATCGGGAAACGGGCCAGGGAAAAGGTAGAAATACCGGTTTGAAAAAAGCGGGCTTCTCGGCGGCATGCCGCCGCCTGCCTTAAAACCATGTATCACATTCCGGTAGAAGTCCCGGCCCTGAATCCTCCAGACCGGAAGGCCAGAGTATGCGTGCCCCGGTTTTAACGTTTACCCTTTACGCCGGTAATGTACCATAACGCCGGCGGCAGCCGGGTCCCGTTACCAGTTTCCATCCCTAAAAATCAGCCCTGCAAACGAGTTTAGATAAACAAGAACCTTCTTCCCGTTTTTTGCGAAGCCCCAGTCAAAGTGACTGTTTCCATCTTCATAAGTAGTGTCTGTCCACAAAGTCGGTTACTTTGCGGACAGACCTTGCATTTTCTCGCCTAAAGGCTGCGAAAATGCGATTTTCAAGGAAGTCTGTCTATAATGTGTCCACATTATAGA
>JAITGJ010000024.1 GCA_031280705.1 Spirochaetaceae bacterium | reverse complement strand
TGAAGCCCTGGATTTCTGTGAGGGCATCAGCGATCCGCTATTCCGGGAAACGCTCAAACAGTTCGAGCATACCATAAAAACGACCGCCCGGCGCGGGCGTAAAGCCAGATGACAGAATCGCCCTGGGCTTCTTGCGAACTCTGTCCCCGCCGGTGCGGCGTCAACCGCGCCGGCGCAAAGGGATTCTGCGGGGAAGGGGCAGAGCTGCGTATCGCATCGGCGTCCATTCACCGCGGCGAAGAACCGCCCATCACCGGAGAAGGCGGCTCGGGGGCGCTTTTTGTTACCGGCTGTACATTGGGCTGCGTCTTCTGTCAAAACTATCAAATTTCCCGGGAAGGCATGGGCCGTTCTGTTTCCACCGGAGAATTCGCGGAAATATGCCTTGCGCTTGCCTCGCGCGGCGTGGAAAATATCAATATTGTAACGGGAACCCACGCCGCGCCCGCGCTTGCGGATGGCCTTGCCGCCGCCCGGAAACAGGGGCTGGTCCTGCCGGTGCTGTGGAATTCTTCCGGATATGAAACCGGGGCGGCGCTGGAGCGGGTTAGTAATTTTGTTGATGTGTACCTTCCTGACCTCAAAACGCTCGATCCGGAGATTGCCCGGCGCTGGTTTCACGCGGCCGATTATCCCCAAAAAGCCGATAGGGCGCTTCGCGCCATGCTGGATGCGCGCGGTGAACTCCGGTATGACGGCCGCGGCGTTCTCGTTTCCGGGGTTATTATCCGGCATCTTGTTATTCCGGGTGAACTGTATGCGACGCGCGATGTAATTCGCTGGTTTGCGCGGAATGCCCGGGGCCGCGCCCTCTTTTCGCTTATGACGCAATACACGCCGCCAAAAGCCCCGTCCGGGGAAAATGGCCGGGATGCGCCGCCGGACCGTCATCTCAATCAAAATGAATATGACGCGCTCCTTTCCTGGCTTGATGAATATGGTGTGGATGACGGCTTTTTGCAGGAGCCGGTCCGGAATTCCCTCTGGCTTCCCGATTTTAACCGCGTTAATCCGTTTTCTTCCACACTTTCCGTTCCCGTATGGCACTGGAAAACGGGCTTTGCCGTTTCATGATAAAAGACGCGTCTGCCGGTAGAGCCGTGCGGTTGTGGTAAAAAATAAAATAAACTACACTTATTTCAAATGAAATTTTGGCTGAAGGGCGATCATGACCAATCCATCGCGGAATATTCCCGGAAAATCGCCCTGGATTCAAATGATGTCAACGCGTATCTGGGGCGCGCCGCCGTGTACCGGGACCGGGGCAATTACGATGACGCCCTTGCCGATTATGGCATGGCAATCCGTCATGAGCCGAATAATGCCGGCCTGTACTATATCCGTGCCGCGGTATTTGAGGAAAAGGGCGAATTTGACCGGGCCATTGCCGATTATAGCCAGGCGATAAAAATTGATCCGGCCTTTGTTTCGTTTTTTGGAGATGTCCTTTATTTTGCCCGCGGCATCGCGTACCGCAAAAATAACGATTACGACCTTGCGCGGGAAGATTTTTCCCGGGTTATTGAAGCCGCCCCGGACCGGGTGGCGGCCTACCTTAACCGGGGCGCCATGTACCGGATACAGCGTCATTTTAGCCTGGCCCTTGCCGATTATGACCGGGCGATCGCCCTCCGGCCGGATTCCGCCCCCGCGTATTACGGCCGCGGCAATACCGGTACCGGGAGTGGTGATTATGACATGGCGATCAAGGACTATACCCGGTCGCTCAAAATTGATCCGAATTTTCCCGATGCGTACAACAACCGCGGCGTTGCGTGGGACAGAAAGGGCGATGTTTCCCGCGCCCGCGCGGACTATATCGAAGCCCTGCGCCGTTCTCCAGGTCATACCGCCGCGCGCGCCAATCTGACGCGGCTGGACGGAATAATTCCCTGAGGTTTGTCCGGCGGTTTGGGAAATTCGCGCCCGGTAAATTTGACATTTCCGCGTGTTCCCGCGAGATTCTTGTATATGAAAACACAATCACTTTCAGTAAAACACAAGTACGGTTTCCGGCGCGGTTCCGGTTCTTTCAGGGCAGGGCCGGTTTTGTTCGCCGCTTTGTTGATTTTCGCGGCAGGCGCGGGTTCCTGCGCCACTGCGGTAAAGGCTCAAATTCCCGGTCCCGGCGCGGGGGGCAATTTTGATGGAGTCGCGGGAAAAAGCTGGCGCTTGGTTGAGGTGCAGCCGCCCGTTGCCGGGAAGCCGGTTTATAGCCGCGCGGCAATCGGCGATGAAACGGCCTATACGCTGGCATTTGACGCGGAGGAAAACCGGTTCGGCGGGAAAGGGTATCCAAACCGCTATTCCGGGACGTATGCCGTTTCAGGCGGCGACATTGCGTTCAGCGCCATGATTTCAACCCGGATGGCCGCCTTAAGTGAACCGGCAAGCCTTTCCGAGCACGATTTCTTTACCCTGCTTGGCAATGCGGCGTCCTGGGAGACGGCGGAACATTTGCTGATTCTGCGGAGCGGGACCGTTACGCTTGTTTTCCAGGAATAGTCAGAAGAATTGACGCCGCCGTTATTGGTGAAGGTCCGCGGCGGCCCAATAAAAAACCCGCCGTATTGCGGCGGGTTTTAAGCGGCACGGGCAGGGATGATCCCTCTGCCCTTTTTTTAGAGGCTCTCGGAAAGTTTCGTAAGCTCTTCTTTCAGCCGGACACTGCGCGGATCATCGCCCTTGCGTTCGTAGATACCCGCGATATCCAGCAGGAACAGCTTTATTTTGCCCCGTGCGGTGGGATTGTCCAGATTCGCCTGGAGGTCCGGAATGGTCAACTGCATCCCCGGTTCAATCAAATCGGGGTCCAGTACCACATTGCTGGAAGCAAGCATGATGAGCGGGAAGAAATACCCGTGCCCCGCGCCGTACCGGTGATTGGCGATTTTGGAAAGTGTATCGCCCTGGGCCACCGTGTAGGTTTGCGCGCCGTCAAGAATGATATCTCCCTGGTATTTATCATAAACACCCCGGAACTCATTGTCGATATCCGCCTGGGTGGTTCCGCAGGAAACCATAAGGAAAACCAGCAGAAGGACAGACAACATACCAATAGCTTTTTTCATATAAGGCTCCTTCAATCCTTAAAAATTTGGTACTTTGAGCCTGTGCAAAAGCCGGTTACTTTTGCACAGGCTCTTGCAGTTTTTCGCCCTACGGGCTGCAAAACTGCGTTTTTCAGCGGTTGCTGTTGCAAAACTGAAGTTTTGCAACAGCCTTCTTTAAGTATGATTTACCGCCGGATAACTTTCAAGAAAAAATAGATATTTTTTGGGAAAAATGAGCAAAAAAGCCGTACCTGAAACGGGCCTTTCTCGCGGCGTGTTTTACTGACAAATTTCGTCTTAATGTCAGCCTGAATTCCCCCGCCGGGAGGCGGGGGGAATAACACTAGATCAACGGTTCCGCTGCCGACGCCGTGAAAATCAGGCGCTTTTCCTGCGCCTCCGCGGTTCCGGCAAGGCGAATGCCTTTTGGTTTGCCGTCAACGAAAGTAGCGCCCACCACCCAGGCATTTTTGTTTTTCAACAAATTCGCCTGGGTTATTTCCATCTTGTAAATGCCGAATACGACCGTATCGCCGGAAACCGTTCCCTTTCCCGCGATAATGGGATGCGGCGTCCCATCGGCATTAACCGTTACCAGCGATAAAAAAGCGGTCTCTTCAACCACCCGCTTTACCTCGTCTGTAATAACCATCTTTTTCTCCTTGGCCTTGATTTTTGATAGTACTCTTAAATTACTATCTGGTAGTATTTTAATACCTTAACTTTCTTTTTGTCAAGGGGATATATCAAAATTGTGATGATTTTTTTTCAATTTGAAGACAATCCGCCCGGCCTTCCCGGCGCGGCAGGCGTGAAGGCGGCTTTTTTTGCACACGGCTCGATATGTGCCCGCGCGGCTCCGTACTATTCCGCCAACAAGGAGCCGCCGCTGTTCCATGTTGACAGAAAACCGGGGGCGCAATATGGTGATCAGGTATGGAAAATATGAGCGGGGAAGATCCCGCAAAAGGAAAGTTCTGCGCAAAATGCCCGTGCATGGAGAAATGTCCGCTGGTCAGTGCCATGCGGCTTATCGGCGGGAAATGGAAGGTGCCCATTCTCTGCGCCCTGCATCAGGACGGTCCAACACGCTACAACGACCTTAAACGGAAAATCCACGGTATTACCAATACCATGCTCGCAAGTTCCCTCAAGGAGCTTGAAGAGGCCGGTCTGGTAAAACGGCAGCAGTTTATGGAAATACCCGTGCGGGTGGAATATTCTTTAATCCCCCGCGCGAATGACCTCTTGCCGATTCTGGGTCAGCTTGCCGTCTGGGGCGCGGCAAATCAGGAGAACGCCTCCGGGAGCCATGACGCTGTTCTGAACGGCGCTTCTGAGCAAATGGAAACCGGCGATCATGCAGTTTAGCGCCAGGGTTGTACCCCAGCCAGTATAATAAATCCCCGCCCAACGAAGCTACTCTGCGGCTTGCTGCGAGGCGCTTGATTGGAAGGCCGGGGGCCCGGCCCCCTTCCGGGCAGCCAGGAAGCCACGGGCCTTTCCCGTACCGCCTTCATCGGCAGGCGGAACCGGCCGATCTTGAACCGTTACGCATCGCATTGTTTCACGTGAAACATAATCGCGGCGGGGATTGGGCCGGATAGCCATGGCCGGTGGGCATCAGAATAAGCCGCAGTGAGCCATTACGTGTCAAAGCCCCGGTGTTGAACGGAGTGCGGCGGGCAATGGCAAGCGGCCCTGCAAGAAGCCGGGATAATCCGGCTTCATCCATCATATTGTTTCACGTGAAACATAAGGCATTTTATGCCGGGCGTACCATGTCAGGGATCAAAGGTGATGCTGTCCACCGCGTTTTTGAGGAGGGCGTATTGTTCCGCGCTGAGGGGGGAGCCTGTATTTTGCAAAATGATCGAATAGGCTTTTCTGTTTTTTACGGTATAGTATTCCGATGCGTGAAGCGTCTGGTTTCCCGCAGCCTGCTCAATGTCAAGGATGATCCACGCGCCGCCGCCGGAGCGGTACGTGCTGTAAACCCGGCCCGAAGCTCCCTGTCCCCGGAGCGCGTTTTCCATTTCCCTGGAAAACGCGATATTGATAAGCTCCTCATCAGAAAGGCCGTCATAGTCCCGGCCTTCTTGGGGGTATGCGACAAGAATAATTTCCTGGAGATGGCCCCCGTCCAGGGCGTACAGCCAGATACGGCTTTCCCGCATAAAGCGCCGTATTTCCGGCAAATCAAGCCCTGCGGCATCCAAAATCGTCTGGTTAATATATTTATACGCTAAAAAATTACCGTTCAGTTCCGTCCGGGTAACCGTTGCGAGGTCTGCGGGAAGAACGATACTGAGTCCGGCGTCCGCCAGAATATGCCGAACCGGGGTTCCGCCACCGCTTCCCCCGCGCGCCGCGCCGCCGCCCTCTGTGGGTGTTTCCCCGCGATTTTTTGCACTCGCGCAGCCCCAAAAAAACAGCGTTAAACAGCAGAGCGCAAAGAATACCGCCTTTCGTGTCAGGCGCATACGGGTGGCTGCCATTACGGGGGATTTTTGTGTCCGGCTCAGGTGATAGTGCATGAAACCTCCGTCCGTTAT
>JAITGJ010000021.1 GCA_031280705.1 Spirochaetaceae bacterium | reverse complement strand
AGCGGCACGGATGCCGCTTTTGGGCAAGGATGCGGATATTGGGCACGTTGCCCCGTCCGCCCGCCCGTGCTATACTGGCCCCCGGCCGGGAGGCGTACCGTGATAAACGCCGCCCGGCCAAAGGAGCCGCACATGAAAACAACGTTATCCATTACGGGAATGACCTGCGAGCACTGCGTCAAGCACGTAACAAGCGCCCTTGAACAGATTCCGGGCGTTTCCTCCGTAGAGGTACGCCTCAAGGAAAATTCCGCCCGCGTGGAACACGCCGAATCGGTAAGCCTTGCCGGCCTTAAAGCCGCGGTGGAAGAAGCCGGATACGGGGCAGCCTGAAAGCCGCCGTTCTCCGGGCGGGAAGCGTTTTTTTGCCGTTCGCGCTCTGGGCGTTTTGCGTCCTCTTTATCGTCTGTGGGATTTTTTTCCGGCTTCCCGTAACGGGGGGAAAACTCTTTTCGCGCTGGGGTCCGCGCATGATGGGCGGGCGTTTTTTCCACGACGGCTCGGATATTGCCGTGCCGCGGGGAACGCCCGTCCGGGCGGTAAGCGGGGGCCGGGTAAAAGAAGTTTCGTTTACCGCACGGAAGGGGAATTATCTCGTTATCGCTCATTTTCCCGGCGTGGAAAGCGTGTATCTCCATCTGGATAAAACGCGCGTATCCCCCGGCGAACGGGTGAACAAAAAAACGGTGATTGGCTTTTCGGGCAGCAGCGGCTTTTCAACGGGGCCGCATCTTCATTTTGAAATCAGGCTGTTTTCCGTACCGTTTCCCGCGTATTTGATGTGTCTCCCGGGCCGCCTGTTCAGGGCCGCGCGGGGGCTTGAGCGGGGAACCGCCTCCGGCGGCGGAGATTAGTCCGCCGCCGGAGTATGGCCCCACCCGCTTTCCGCCCCGGAGTATGGCTCCACGGGGCACGGGAGGAGGATTAATCCTCCCCCGGATTCGTCCCCGGCATAGACCACCACTGACCGGTGGGGAGGGCCGGGGGCAGGGAGGGCAGGGGATTCTCCGTTTCTTGCGACAGGGGGTAGTAGTCCTGACCCTCTTGTGCCCGCCAAAGCCGCTCGACAGGCACATTGTTTTCGTACAACTGCCCGTTATACACGCTCACGGTAGCGTTTACATAATCTTGGGTAACAAAATAGATACGGTCGTATGTGCCGTCGCTTTTGCGATAGAGCACATTGCCGTGTCGTGCCAGTTGCCAGGAGACGTTGCTGTCATTCCTGGCGGTACGAATCGCGGAGCCGGATTCACGAGTCGAAAGGATTGCGTCGCTCCAGTTCCCCTTTACCAAAGCTCCATAGGCGTGTCCATTGTCCCAGCCGTAAATGACGCCGCCGTTCATCAAGAGATAGCCGTTACGGCCTATGGCTATGCCGCCGCCGTCTTTGGACCGGTTGCTGTCTATCGAAGCGTTGTCGTTCATGATAAGGTACGAAGGCGCATCGTAGTCGATGTGTGGCACCGGCGCGGGCCAGCCGGGCTGGGGTATAAGCGCCCCGGCGATGTACACGCCGCCGCCAAACATCGTGGCAAAGTTATTGTAGATTCTCGCGTTGCCGTTCATGATCGCTATCGACTTGTTCTCAATCGTCACGGTGCCGCTACAATCCACCCCGGAAATGCCATAATTATGGTGTATGGAAGCGTTATCGTTCATGATAAAGGTCGAGCCGACTCTAACGCTGGTGGAGCCTGGGTAGTAGTTCCAACCGAAATATACGGCGGTCCCATGTTTGTTGGAGATATTGTTGTAAATAGAAGCGTTGTAATTCTTGACAACCAATCCGCCCTGGCATATTACGCCGGTGCCGTTATTCGTCCCCGCATAATTGCCGTATATGGACGTATTGTCCCACATTTCAAAGACGCCCAGGTAGTACACATAAACCGCTCCGTCGGTGACAGGGATCGCGGGGAGATCCGGATAATACGGATTCGGCGCCCCCGGAGCCGCTACGGTGCGGGACCGGTTGCCCGACATAGACGAATTCCCCCGCAGGATCAGCTTGCCGCCGTAATAGGGAAGAGGAGGCGGGCCGGATGAGGGCGCGTCCGAGGGGATCGTGTAGCCTACACGCGCCAGCCTGCGGTTGATGTTGTTGGCATGCCCGCGGAGGGACACGTTCCGGAGCGTCATCGTAACGTTGTTTGTTATGAGGAGCAGGGAGCCGTTGTCCGCTGGATCGAGCGAAATGGTCTCATACCCGGTCTCCCCGCGTACCGATACCTTAACGTGCCGCCGTGTAATATACCGGCGGGGGGTAAATTGATCTTCCCCGGGGTTCCCCCCGGATGGTTTCAGCGACTTGAGTCCCGGAAGGACAATGCCGCGTTTAAGGCGGAGCACATAATACTGGCTGAAATAACCGGAGTCAGGATTGGTCTCGTTTATCTTGCCAATGGCTTCAAGCCACTCGGCGCCGCTTGAGATGTTGAAAATAACCGGCGGGGTATCGGTTCCAAAGTCCTGCAGATTAAGCGCCCACTCATCCACCAGCGTCCACCCGGCGTACAGAATGAGGGGGCCGGTTACTACCGTTTCCCAGTTATACGGAACGGCGCCGTCCGCGCCGGTAAACCAGCCGTTAAAGGCATAGCCCGGCCGCGCGGGAGCGCCGGAAGGGGCCGGCGCTTTGGCCCCCGCCGCGGCGAGGAACGGCGCGATATAACTCCCGCCCCCCGTGTCAAAGCTAACCAGAAAATACACGCCGGTCGCTGAAAGCAGGTCCCAGCCCGCGTAGGGAGAACTGAACTGCCCTTCCCCGGTTTGCCCGGTGTAGATGTAGGCCGCCGCGTCCGTCTCGTTGTAGTAGGCCCAACTGATCTCCGCCGTATCTAAATCGATAAACGCGGCGTGATTGGCGTGGTTTCCCTTCCAGACAAAGGCCGTTATGGTCTTGTCAACCGTGGGGGTAAGGAGCACCCAGTCCGCGCCGTCAAACACATAGGCCGCGTCCCGGGTGGTGTCGTAAAACACCCAGCCGCTTTCCGGATCGGACGGCGGCGCGGAGAGGATTCCCTTCCAGACCATGCCGGTCTCACTGCCGGCCGCCGCCTCGGTGGAATCGCCGGCGGTATGTTGTATTTCTCCTTTTCCCTGCCAGAGGCCATAGGGCTGGAGACAGGAAGAGAGAACAAGCGCCGCGATGACGCCCCACAGGGCGGGGCGTTTTATCATGTTCAAAACGCCGGTTTTACTATCTTTTTTCATGGCAACCTCCACAAATATGGGGAGCTTTTTGGGGTTCCGGCGTTCCTTTCGGAAGGACCGCCGGACCGGGTTTTGGCTCCCTGTCCAAAATCCGTTTCCCCGCCGCGCGGCGGCGACGCCGCGTGGACGGGGAAGCCCCTATGGGTTATTGCGGATTGTGCATATTTCTTTCAGAAATCCGCACAATCCGCCGTTTTAAGCGAAAACTGTTCTGAAACCGCGCCGCGCGGCGGCGACGCCGCACGGCGAAGTTTCAGAACAACGCTCGCGCTATTGACCGGTAATGGTCCAGTTGACACTGTTCGCGCCGCTGAAACCGGATGCGCCGGACATGGCGTTTTGCCAGGCCGCGTCGTAATTTGCCACGGCGGCTGCGGGAACCAGAACCGTAATGATCGCGTCCGCCTCCTCGCCAAACACGCCGTCAGCATGGGGAACGGCGGGCGCCGCCGCCCCAAACTCAAGGGTAAGGGTAGGCGTGCCATAGTATTCGCCGTCCGTGGCGAACGCGAACCGGCCAATCGTTGCGGCGGACGGAAGACGCGCTTCAACGAGGCTTAAACATTCAAGAAAAGCGGAATCCCCGATTGCCGTGGCGAGCGGAAGGCTTACGCTTTGCAGTCCGCTTCCCAAAAAAGCTGCTTCGCCTATGGAGATAACGGCGGGCGCGGTGAGCGTGGTAAG
>JAITGJ010000038.1 GCA_031280705.1 Spirochaetaceae bacterium | reverse complement strand
TTCTTCGCCTCTTTTTTGGCCAGCACGTCCACCTTGCCCCGGTTGGGATTCAACGCCGTCTGGAAAGCGGCCCGGTAAGCCGCGAGCGGCGGTTCCAGTTTTGCCTCCGGGCCGGGGATGTTCCACGCGGCGTAGTGGGCAAGGGCATAGGTGTAGAGATTGTCCGCCCAGTCCAGAAACGCTTCATCTTTAATAGGTATATAGTCCGCCATGTTTTACGCCTCCTTGAGATGGGGAATATGGTTTAATTGATTGAAAATACTGTTTGGATGACAGGGAATTCGCCGTAAATTCCCGGTAATATAAGTTGGATTCCAGAAAATTCAGTCTGGATGATAAGGAATTCGCCATGAATTCCCGGTAAGGTAAGTTGAATTCCAGAGAATTCAGTGCCGGTGATGGGGGATTCCGGGGGAATTTCCTGTCATTAAGATCGTAGGTTTGAGCAAACAGGCCGTCTGCCGCATAAAGCGTTCTATCTATATTGTGTGTGTGGTCTGAAATTACGATGCGGCAAATGTACTGGGGGGGGGGGGGATGTTACCCGTGAGGTTTTTGTAATCCGGCATATTCGCCTTCATCATTCACTCGCTCCGTTTCGGGCCTGAACGGGCCGCGCGGCTCCGTTTCCTGCTCAACATCAGCCGGCATCCGTGCGGATGGCGGGCCCTTTGTTTTGCAACATGATAACACGCTTCATTCGAAATTGTCAATCACCGCCCGCCGGTGACACCGCCCGCCGGTGAATTTTTTATCCCGGCGCGGGAAGGACGCGGCGAAAGGTCCCCGCAGGGCGATCAGCATCCCGGAGCGGAAGGCTTCGGCGGAGAAACGGCCTTCACGGTGTATTTCCCTCCAGTTATGGCCTTTTTCTGCCGAAAATGGAGAAAGGATTACGCGATGAACGGGAAACTCTATGTCAGCGGGAAAAGCGGGGCGCGTCTGGTTTTGTGCGCCTTATTACTCCTCTCTACAGGGCGGCTTTTTGCTCAGACCCCGCCGCCGGGAAGCGGCCCCCTGCCGGGACCGGCGTCATCGGCGCGGCTCCAGAGCGGGGTAAGCCTCTACGGGCGGGGTATGTGGCAGGAAGCCCTTGCGGAACTGCGGCAGGCGTATCTTGAGGGAACCTCGCCCCCCCGGAAGGCCGAAGCCCTGTACTGGATCGCCATGGCCGAACTTGCCGCAGGCCGTTACGAAGATTCGGTCCGGGCCATGGACGAACTCCAGCGGCTCGCGCCCGGCGATACCCGTTATGCGGAAGTGCCCTATCATCGCGGACGGGTGTACTACTATCTGGGCCGCTACGATGATGCTATCGTACTGTTCAGGACTTTTCTGGACAGTATCGCGGTGGATGTGCCCGGCGAAAATGCCCGCCGTCCCGCGGCTCTGTACTGGATGGGGGAATGTCTCTACGCCCTGGGACAGTTGGACCGCTCGCGGGAAATTTTTTCCCTCGTGGTGGAGCAGTATCCCCACAGCGTAAAATACGAAGCGTCTTCCTACCGCCTCGCGCTGATCAACCAAAAGCGTATTGAAGCGGAGTTACTTTCAATTCTTAAGTGGAGCCACGAAGAATCCCTGCGTACGGTGGAAGAATACCAGCGCCGGGAACGGTCCTACGATCAGGCGATCATCGCCTATCAGCGGCGTATTGCGGGCCTGTTACAGGATGACCGCGCCGCCCGGCTTGAAGAAGAAAATGCCGGCCTTAGGCGGCGTCTTGCCGAGGCGGAGGAGCAGGCCGCGTGGCTTGAATCCCAGCTTGAAGAACAGGAAAATAGCCGGATCGGCGCCGCCCTTCCCGAAAGCGCCCCGTCCGCCCCGGAACCGGCCTGGACAGCGATGCCTCCCCCGGCAACGCCGTCTTTGGCGACGCCGCATCCGGCAACGCCGTATCCGGCGACGCCTGTCCCGGACACGGCGACGCCCGCACCGGCCGCGCCGGACATGGCGCGGCTGCCAGAAGCGCGGCCGCCGGTTAATATGAATACATCTCCCGCCGTAAGCCCGGTGGCAGCAAGCCCGGCCCCCGCTGCGCGGGCGGCAGCGCCGTATCCGGCGACGCCGTATTCGGCGACGCCGCTCCCCCGTGATGTCGCCGCTCCCGTTCCCGCGCCGGTCCGTTCTCCCCTGCACCCCGGGACACGGGAGAATAACGCCGCTTATGTGGATTCTACGCCGCGTGCGGAAACGCCCCGTACGCCCGCTCCTATTACGGAAGCGCCCGGCGGGCGCTCCACTGCCGGGGAAAACAGAGCGGCTGTCCCGGCGCTCTCTCCACCCGTGCGGAGTCCGGCAGTTTCAAGCCCCGCTCCAGAGGCTCCCCCTCCGGACGCCCCGCCGCGCGATGCCGCCGGTTCACCCGCTCCCGCGCCGTCCTATACGCCGTTAACGTATCCGCACATGCGGGAAAACGCCGCCGCGCCCGCATGGGATACGCCTTCTTCTGTGCACCCGGACTCCCTCCCCCCGCAGGCGGCGGAAAGGGTTCTTTTGCAGGAGGCTGCCCCGCCGGTTACGGAACGGACCGCGCTCCCGGCCCCCGCGCATCGCGCGTCCGCCGGGACGGGTTTTACACCGGAATCAATGCCGCCCCCCCCGGAAGACGAGTTTGCCGCGCTTCCGGATTTCGAGCCGGCGTCATCGCCGCCAGCGGTGTCGCCACCAGCGGTGTCGGTACCTGCGCGGACGCCGCTTCCGCATACGCCCGCGGAGCGGATGGGCCAGGTCAGGTCCGAGGCGCTCGATCTTATCAACGGCCTTGAGGCGGAACTCAATTCCCGCAGTTCAGGCGGCGGAGGCAGATACTGATGAAAAAGCGGCTTTACTTTTTACTGTTCATACTCTGCGCAGTAAAACTGTTTTCCGCCGAATTTCAAAACGGCCGCATCCGGCTCGTCATTAATGAAGATACCGGGCGTTTCTCGCTGTTCTATCTGGTGGATCTGGATTCAGACATCTTTGAGCCATTACTGTTCGATCAGGATCCCCGGACCAGTTTTTTATCGGTACAGATAAACGACCGCGCGTTCAGGCTGGGAGAAGCCGCCGCGTTCCGCATGAGGCTGGGAGGCACCACCGATGAACCGGAGATCATTTTTGATTCGCCGGGGATCACAGTTGTGCAAAAATTTTCGTTTATTTCCACGGGAAACACCCCCTGGGCAAACGGTGTTTCCATGGCGATTTATGTAACAAACAAGGGCGACCGCCCCGTCGAGGCAGGCGTACGCATCGTGCTTGATACGTTTCTGGGAGAGGGCGGCAGTACGGGTCCCGTGTTTAATACCGATTTACGTCCCCTGACATCGGAAACGCTGCTCACTGCGGCTTCACCCGACAGTTGGTGGATTTCGCGCAATTCCCGCTACGGGCTTATGGGGACGCTCAATGCAATTTATGTCATCCCCCCGGACAGCGTTCACTTCGCAAACTGGAAACGCTTCAACGACACGAACTGGAATCTGCCGTTTTCTCCCCGGAATTTCAGTAATCCGCCCCATTCGTTTAACGATGCCGCGGTTTCCTATATTTTCAACGCGGCAACCATCGCGCCGAAAAGTTTCCGGGTCATTGAATTGCTGCTCGCCGCCGAAACCACGGACGGTTTCGCGGAGGTCAGTTTCGGCGTGGCCCCGGTACATCTTGCCAGACATTCCCCGGACGGATCGGGAAATATGCCCACACGGGAAGAAAGCATCCGCACGGACCTTGTTATTCTGCGGAACCTCCGGGCGGAGATCGACTGGTACACCGCGAACGGCGAAACGGTACCGGAAGAAAAACTCGCCGAAATGGAACTTATTGTGGCCCGGGTCCGGGAACGTTACGGTATTTTTTAGGTATGAAAAACGATCCGGTTATTGCAAAATCGCTCCGTCTCCTTTCCCGCAAAAAATACACCGCGGCCATACGTCTTCTTGAAAGCGAAGCGGTCCGCTATCACGATTCGTTCCGCTATTATTACATTCTGGCCGTAGCGTGCCTTTTTTCCGGAGATTACGGCGGGGCGTTTACCTATTTTATCAGCGCACGAAAACTGAAAAAGCGGGACAGCCGGGTACTGCTGGGACTCGCGGCGCTGTATCTCCGCCGGGGGGATACGGTGCAGGCGGTAGAAATTTACCTCCAGGTGCAGGAAGCGGAAAGCGGCAACCGCACCGCGAAAAAAGCCCTGGACTTAATCCGCCATAGCGGGAATTCCGCCGATATGAACGCATGGATTGAATCGGGAAAAATCAAAAAACTGTTCCCGCCCCTTCCCAAAGCGCCCTTTTCCCTGGCGGCGGCCCTGCTTCCCGTCCTGGGAGCGCTCTGTATTCTGGCTGCGGCGGCAGGAATACTGCTCTACACGGGCGCTGTTCCCGGTCTGAAAAACCGGCAGGCGCGGACAGGCTACGCCGAAACCCTCCTCCTCCCTGAGGAACGCGCCGCGCCGCTCCAGCCGGACGGAACCTACCGTTACATACTTACCCGGAACGAAGCGGTTTCCGCCTACGAAAAAGCCCGCGCGTTTTTTAACTGCCGCAAAGATGAAGAAGCAAAAGTTGAAATTAACCGCATCATTGAATCAAACGCCTCTCCAGACCTCAAAAACAAGGCGCGCCTGCTCCTGTCCTATACCGAAACGCCTGATTTTACCAGCCTTCACGACAGTTTTGATTATCGCACGGTAATGCGGGATCCGGTACTGTACCGGGACTGTTATGTGATTTGGGAAGGCATGGCGGCGAATTACACCGCGGAAGACAATGCAGCCGTCTTTGATCTCCTCGTGGGTTATGACACAAAAAAAGTACTCCAGGGAATAGTGCCGGTACGCTTCGAGCATGCTGTGGACAATATCAATACCACCCATCCCCTTCGGGTACTGGGCCGCGTAGTCCCCGCGTCAACCGATACGGGAATCAACATTCGCCTTGAAGGAATGGCGGTTCATCAGGCGGCCCTTCCCGTTCCATAAA
>JAITGJ010000190.1 GCA_031280705.1 Spirochaetaceae bacterium | reverse complement strand
CACGAATTCTGCTCTCTCTCTCTCTCTCTCTCTCTCTCTCTCTCTCTCTCTCTCTCTAGAGCACCTGAATATTTTTTCATACACCATAAAAAAAATTTGCCCAAATTCCGGCATGATTTTTCACCGCGTCCAGCCCATTTATGGCCGCTCCCTGTTTTGTTGCCGGGATTGTCCGGCAATTTTACTGTCTGGCTGCGTTCCCTGTCCGGCCGCAAAAAACGTTCCTGTCTCCGCATTTTATGCCGCCTGCGCGGCGTGGAAGAAAGCCGTCCGTCCGGATGGTAAATACTGTTGTGCACCGTGGAGGGATAAACGGGGCAGACACGATTTCTTTGTTGTTATAACCGGGAGTACGTTATGGAAGACACTCACCTGGAACGGGGAAACGTGAAGAGCAAAACTGTTCTTGTCGTTTCCATTATTATTGCTGCCGCATTTGTACTGTTCAGTATTATTGCGCCCGGAGGCATGAAAACCGGCGTAGATTTTCTGTTTGCCGGCATGACCGCCAATCTGGGGTGGTTTTATATGCTGACGGTTGCCTTCTTTATCGTTGTCGCGCTGATATTCGCGTTGGGGCCATACGGACGGCTCCGCCTGGGCGACGATAACGAAAAGCCCGAATTTACCAATTTTCAGTGGTTCGCCATGCTGTTCGGCGGCGGCATGGGAATCGGCCTTGTGTTCTGGTCGGTTTCGGAGCCGGTGATGCACTACCTCGCGCCGCCGTCCGGCGCAGGAGGAACCCGCGAAGCGATGGCGCTGGCAATGCGTACCACGTTTTTTAACTGGGGCATTCACCCCTGGGTAATTTTTGCCATCGGGGGCCTTGGGCTTGCCTATTCGCAGTTCAGAAAAAAGCGGCCGTTTCTTATCAGTTCCGCTTTTTATCCGCTGCTCGGCGAAAAGATTCACGGCCCCATTGGAAAAGCGATTGATGTACTCGCGGTATTTGCGACGATATTCGGCGTGGCGACAAGCCTCGGCCTCGGCGCGAATCAAATCGCTTCGGGCGCCGGATATATTTGGGGAGTAAAACCTACGCCGGTTATGATCGCCGTTATTATCGCTGCAATTACTGTCATCTTCACCCTTGCTACGATATCGGGCCTCCACAAGGCGATGCAGGCGGTCGCCAATATCAAGGTATGGATTTCCATAGCCTTTATGGTGTTTATTTTTGTGTTTGGCGGCGCGGTTTTTATTCTCAATCAGTTTACCTGGTCGCTGGGCGATTATATCCAGAACTTTATCGGACAGACATTCTGGATGGGCAATCTGGACTGGCTTGCGGGGTGGACGGTTTTCTACTGGGCATGGTGGATCGCCTGGGCGCCGTTTGTGGGGCAGTTTGTTGCGCGGGTGTCGCGGGGAAGGACCATTCGCGAGTTTCTTCTCGCCGTGTCCCTGCTGCCGGCGGGTTTCTCCCTGATCTGGATCGGCATTTACGGCGGCGCGGCGTTTAATCTGAATGCGCGGTCGGGCGGCGCATTGCAGGAAGCGATCAATGCGGATTACACAACTGCGCTGTTTGCCTTTCTCGATCAGCTTCCCCTGTACGGCCTTACGTCGGTACTTTCGCTGGTGCTGATCGTAACCTGCTTTGTCGGCGCGGCCAATTCGGCAACCTATGTGCTGGCCATGCTGACTTCAGGCGGCGACATGGATCCCGGCAAAAAACTGCGCGGCGGCTGGGGCATTGCCCAGGGAGCGGTAACCATCGCGCTCATACTGATCAGCGGAACAACCGCGCTTAAATCATTGCAGACGGCGTCCATTGTATCGGCGTTCCCGTTTGCGATTGTAATGATATTTATGTGCATCAGCCTCTGGAAAGAACTCCGGGCTGACAGCACAAAATTAACCATGCGGTAAAACCGCACGGCAAGGAGAGAATTATGATCCCCCAGTACAACGTTCTTACGGAAAAGGAAATCCGTATCATTCACGACAACTCCATGCGCATTCTCGAAGAGATCGGCGTTGTCTTCGAGTACGAACCGGCCTGCGAAGTGTTTCGCAAGAAAGGCATGAAAGTTGATGATAACCGTGTTTATTTCAAGCGCGGCTTTGTTGAGGAGATGGTAAAATGCGCCCCGGCGGAATTTACGCTCCATGCCCGCAATCCCAAACATAATCTGGTGTGCGGCGGAAACAATGTCATCTATATGCCCGGGTATGGCGCGCCGTTCATTCTGGAGCCGGGGCGGAAAAAAAGAAACGCTACCAAAAAGGATTACGACAATTTTGTCAAACTTGCCGGGGCGAGCCGCCATCTGCACATGACCGGCGGCAATGTTGTTGAACCGACCGATCTTCCGGAGTCTACGCGCCACCTTCAGATGACGCTGAGCCACATTTTGAATTCGGACAAATGCTTTATGGGCAGTTCTCTGGGCTATCACAACGCCATGGACACCATCGAAATGACCGCGATTCTGCACGGAAGAATGGAGGTGATCAGAAAGAAGCCTGCCCTGATCTGCCTTATCAATTCGCTCACTCCGCTTAAATTCGACGCGCGGATGCTCGGCGCGCAGATGGCCTATGCGGAAACCGGCCAGGCGGTAGTAATCGCTTCACTCGTGATGAGCGGTTCAACCGGCCCCGCGACGCTCGCGGGCGCACTGTCGCTCCAAAACGCGGAAGTGCTGGCGGGAATTGCCCTCTCCCAGGCGATTAATCCCGGAACGCCGGTTGTTTACGGTTCAACGTCCGCCATTGCCGACATGAAAAGCATACTGCTTTCTATCGGGAATCCCGAAGGGGCGCTCTTTACGTCGGCAAGCGCACAGCTTGCGCGGTGGTACGGCGTCCCGAGCCGGGGCGGCGGCGGCCTCTCCGATTCAAAGGAAGCGGACATTCAGGCGGGGTATGAATCCATGATGACCCTGTTTGCCGCGTCGCTTTCCGGGATCAATTTTGTGCTGCACACCGCCGGAATTTTGCAGTTCTTCTCGGCAATGTCGTATGAAAAATTCATTGTTGATGATGAGATGGCCGGCATGATTCTCCGCTATCGTGAAGGTTTCGATACTTCGGACGAAGAAAAACTCGCCTTTGACGTGATCCGGGATGTGGGGCCGGGAGGGAATTTCCTTACGGCTGAGCATACCGTCATGAATTTCCGGGAGGAATTTTTCCTGCCGGTTTTCGCGGACAAAGCGCAGTTTGACGACAACTGGACGGCGTCCTATACCGCCCCTGAAATGCGGGCGCGGAAAATATGGCAGGAGCGGCTTGCGTCTTATACGCCTCCCGCGCTTGACGCCGGTATCCGCGAAAATCTTGAGGCGTTTACCGCCAAACGGGAGCGCGATATTCTCAAGCGGCCCGAAGGCTGAACCCGCCGGGACCTGCGCTGACGGGATTGTTTAAGGGCCTTGTTTGATAACCGGGCTGGTTATTAAACAACGCTGATAACGTTAGGGAACCTCTAAAAACCGGTTGTTTTCAGAGGTTCCCTTGCGGTTTCTCGCCCTATGGGCTGCGAAACACGCATTTTTAAGCGGAAGTTGTTCTGAAAATGCGCCGCATTGATGGTTCTTTGGCGTATGGTGCGGAAATTTGGTTTACTCAGCGCTGTTTTCGGGCGGCGCCTCCGGCGGTATTGACGCCGGTGAAAAACAACGGGGGCGGCGCCCGCGGGCGCGGCGGAAACTCCGCCGTATCCATGAGCGCCGCCTTCACCATGGAAGGATTCATGATTTTTGGCATAACAATTGGATTTCTGTTTCTGTTCGTGATTGCCGGATTTGTTTTTCCGGAAATTCTTGCCGGTATTACGAACAGCTGCGTTCAGTTTGTGCTCAATTATTTTGGATGGTTGTATCTTGCTTCCGTTTTGTTCATCCTCGTATTTTCCATTATAATTGCGGTAAGTCCGCTGGGCCGTATCAAACTGGGCAAAGATACCGACACGCCTGAATATTCCCGGCTCTCATGGTTCGCCATGCTGTTCAGCGCGGGGATGGGTATCGGGCTTGTGTTTTGGGGCGCGGCGGAACCGGTCAGCCATTATCTTTCGCCGCCCTCCGGCGCCGCGCCGGCATCGCCTGAGTCGCTTGCGCTTGCGTTCCGTTTCAGTTTTTTGCATTGGGGTTTTCATCCGTGGGCGATCTACGCGCTGACCGGACTTGGACTCGGGTATTCCGTTTTTCGCAAGGGCCGTCCTTTTTTGATCAGTTCAATTTTGGAGCCGGTTTTCGGAACGCGCCGGGGCGGGCGCATCGCCGCGCGCGGGGTTGATGTGATTACGCTCCTCGTAACGGTGTTCGGCGTCGCGTCCTCCCTGGGCATGGGCGCCCTGCAAATCAACAGCGGCCTTGCAGGCATCTTTGGGATTTCAGGCGGAACCGGCACGCAGATAATTATCATCGCCGTCATTACCGTGATCTATATCGTGGATGCCCGTACCGGACTTAACCGGGGGATCAAATACCTGAGCAACATCAATGTCGTTATTGCCGCACTGCTTTTGGTGTATTTCTTTTTTGCCGGACCCTCGGCATTTATCATAAAAACATTTTTTGTATCGTTCGGCGGCTACCTGAAAGATTTGCTGCCGATGAGCCTTGGCCTTGGCGCAAACCGGGACAGCGCGTGGCTTGGAAGCTGGACGATATTTTACTGGGCGTGGTGGATTTCGTGGGGACCTTTTGTAGGGACATTTGTCGCGCGCATTTCGCGCGGGCGGACCATCCGGGATTACATTACCGGCGTGCTGGTCATTCCTGCGCTGTTTTGCCTTGTGTGGTTTGCCGTATTCGGCGCGGCGGCAATACGCCTTGAGCTTGACGGCGCGGGCATTGGGGCGGCCGTTACCCGGGATGTTTCGACCGGGATTTTCGCGGTCCTGTCCCGTCTGCCGTTCGGCGGCGCCGTGTCATATATCGTTATTCTGCTTCTGGTTACTTTTTTTGTTACATCAGCCGATTCGGCGGTGTATGTGATCGCCATGTTCGCGGGCCGGGGCGCCCTCGATCCCGACAGGCGCATGATAACCGCGGCAGGCGTGATGATTTCGCTCACGGCAATTGTTTTTCTCTACAACGGCGGTCTCAGGGCGATGCAGAATACTTCCATTGTTATGGCCCTGCCCTTTGTGGCGGTTTTACTGTTGATATGCCGCTCGCTCCAGAAAGAGCTGGGCAGGGATACGCTGCCGCCGCTTCCCCGGCGGAAGTAAATCCGCCTGACCGGCGCAGTGGACGCTATCCCTGCCGTACGCCGGCAAGTTCTTCCCGGATGCGGAGGTAGCTTTCGTAGCGGCTTTCGTGAATCACCCCGGCGTGCACCGCCTCAAGAATTTTGCAGCCCGGCTCGGAAACATGGGAACAGGAATGGCCGTAGGAACAGGTTCCCGCAAGCGGAGCGAATTCTTTCATGTAGCGTATGAGCGCGTCCGGTGCGACGCCGTCGGGGAGCAGTAACCGTATTCCCGGCGTATCAATAAGACGTGTCGCCGTGCGCGCTCCAAACAGTGCCGAAAGGGTGGTAGTGTGGTTTCCCCGGTTGTATTTTTCGTTAATCGCGCCGGTTTTCTGGTTTGCCGCCGGGAGGAGCGCGTTGATAATGCTCGATTTTCCCGTGCCTGACTGCCCGGTGAGTACGGAAAGGCGGTTTTCTGCAAGTGCGCGGAGTTCGTCCATGCCCGCGCCCGTTTTTACGGAAACGCAGAGCACCCGGTAGCCGATGCGGGCAAAATCTTCAAGGCGTTCTTCCGTATCGGCGTCTCCTCCAAAAAGATCCCACTTGTTGCACACAATTACTGCGGGGATGCCGGACGCTTCGGCCTGAACCAGTGCGCGGTCCAGAAAACGGGGCCGGAAGGGCGGGGCCGCGGGCGTTATGACGCAGAAAATCTGATCGACATTTGCCGCAAGAAGCTGGGACGCATCGTTTCGGTTTTCGCCAAATCCCTTCCGGTTAAAGCGGGTAAGGCGGTTCCGCCGCTCCTCCACCGCGAGAATGAGCGCCGCACCGGGACGGCGCGGATCTTCCGCGACCGTAACGATGTCTCCGGGCGCGAGGGGATTATAAAACCCCTCCACACCTTTGAGAATTTTTCCCTTGATGCGGCATTCAAGGAGCCGGTCTGCCGTGCCGGAGGGTTCCTGTCCGGCTCCCGGCGTTTGGGACGGCGCTTCGGGAAGTACGGTAAAAATATTCCGGGAACCCCGGAGCACCAGTCCCCGCGTCACGGCCTCTTTCCGCCTTCCAGCAGATGAAGCGTGAGGCCGAACGCTTCGGCCCGCGTCTCCCAGCGCGCTTCCGGCGCGGCCGTTCCCGTAAGGACGAGAAGGCCCCGCTCCGGTGCGGGGGAGGCCCGGTCCGCGCGGATGCCTTTCGCGTCAAGCAGGGCGGCGGCCCGGCGGGAGACTCCCTCCACCGAGTGATATATCCGTATGCCGTTCCCCGTAGCGGCGGTAAAGCAATCAAGCAAAAACAGGAAATGTGTGCAGCCCAGCACGATGCCGTCCGCGCCGCGCCGCCTGAATTCTTCCACATACGGTTCCACTACGCGGCGCTGTTCGCCGGGCGACGCCGTATCTCCGCCGTTTTCCACAAAATTCACCAGGTCTGGCGCGGCGATGCGGGAAACCGCGCAGTCCGCGCCAAAACGGGCCGCAAGCGCTCCAATATAGGGATCGTCAACCGTGCGCTGCGTCCCCAGTACGCCGATATGGCGTGTGCGGCTCGCCGCAACGGCGGGCTTTACCGCGGGCACCGTGCCCACCCAGGGAAGACCGGGAAATTCCGCGCGGAGCGCGGCCAGCGCGGTAACCGAAGCGGCGTTGCAGGCCACCACCGCGAGTTTCGGGTCGAATTCCGCCGTGAGACGCCCCACCAGCGTAACAAGCAGCCGCTCAAGCACGGCGCGATCTTTGGGGCCGTAGGGAAAATTCGCGCGGTCGGCGGTGTAAACAACACGCTCACCGGGATTGTGGCGGAGAAAATGCCGCGCGTAGGGAAGTCCTCCAATACCGGAGTCAAGAAACAATACGGGTCTATCCATTGTTATGAAAAAAGATCGTCAAATGCGGCGCGGGCTTTTACCTCATCGGCACGGGCTTTGCCCGCCCCGCCAGTTATGTCCCGGTAACGCGGATTGAGAGAAAACCAGTCGCAGAAATTTCCCCGCTCCCTGTCCGCCGTCATTTCCGCCCGCGATTCGGCGCAGCCGTCCCGGCTTGCGGCAAGGAAAAAGCGGCAGTTCCGGCAGGAACGCAGGTCCCGCCCGCAATCATCGCAGCGGAGGGAGCGCCCCACAGGTTCACCGGCGGTAATGGCGGAACCGCAATACCAGCACATACGCCGATTGTATCCGCTTTCGGGGCGCCTGTCGAGTCATGCGTTATGCTTTCCGCCCATCCCGAAAGCCAAGCGGCTGCCGCCGGCTAATCCCGCACGATACGAATGTCCCGCTGGGGGAGGGGAATGGTAAGGCCCGCGGCCTGTATGCGTTCTTTGATGATTTGGGACTGTTCCCAAAAAACCGGCCAGTAATCGTCATGTGCCGCCCAGGCGCGGAGCATAAGCTGTACGCCGTTATCCGCCAGTGATTTTACCATCACCTGGGGAGCGGGATCCACGAGGAAACGGCTTTCTTCCCGGGCAATTTCCCGCATGACGTGGAAGGCCGCGTCAATTGAATCATGGTAGGAAATCTGCACCACAATTTCCATGCGGCGCTTTCCGCTGCGCGTGTAGTTTTTGATGGGCGAAGCGAGAAGCAGCGCATTGGGCGCAGAAATATAAACGCCGTCAGGAGTTTCCAGCGTGGTGGCCAAAAGATCCATATCCCGCACCACGCCCGCCGCCGATCCGGCCTCAATATAATCGCCGGTTTTGTAGTAGCGCAGAAAAAGCAGCGTGATGCCCGCGGCCATGTTGCCCAAAATATCCTTGAGCGCGAGTCCCACGGCAACGCCCGCCGCTCCCAAAATGGCGATGAAACTTGTCGTGTTGAAACCGAACGTGTCAAGAAGCATAATGAGCGCGACAATAATGGTGCCGTAGCGCACCACGAGCCTGAGTACCGATGCCAGCGTTTCATCAACGTGCAGTTTTCCTGCCGCCTTGCGGCCTATCCGGTTGGTAATTCCGATAATGAGCATGCCGGCGGCGACAATGAGGAGCGCCATTGCCGCGCGTTTCCCAAAGAGCAGCGCCGTATCCTGATGGGTTTCCCACAGTTCAATAATCGTTTTGTGCATCAATCAATCCGTCCACGCCAAACCGTTGCCGGCGGCAGGGCGGGGGGCGGCAGCAAAAATGCCGCGCGCCCCGCCGCCGGAGACTATGTTATCATTACCAGTTCGTAGTTTCCACTGCCAAGACCGATCTGTTCCGCATGGCTGATCTGACTTCGCCAGTCGGTCGCGGGGTGAATATCCGTCAGGTGATCGCCGCTCCGGTGCTCCCGCTCCCCCAGGACGCTTGAGGCGATACCGGGGGCCGCGTTTACCGCGTCGATGGAAGCCTTGTCCAGAGCCACCGGATCGAAGCCCGCAAACATACCGATGTCGGGGATCACCGCAGCATCGTTTTCACCGTGGCAGTCGCAGTAGGGGGATACCTGGTTGACTACATTGATATGAAAATTGGGCCGCCCGTCGACCACCGCCTTCGCGTATTCGGCGATTTTCCTGTTCAGTGCGTCGTTGCTTGAATCGTTGGGATTGGAGATCGCGTTCTTGCTGCACGCGCCGAGACAGCGCCCGCAGCCCACGCACTTCGCGTGATCAATGGAAGCCTTGCCGGTTTTCGCGTCAAAGCCAATGGCGTTCTGGTTGCAGAACCGGGCGCAAATTTTACAGCCGATGCAGGTATTCGCGTCCACAACAGGTTTGCCGTCATTGTGCATGGCCATTTTCCCCGCGCGGCTCCCGGACCCCATTCCGATATTTTTGAGCGCGCCGCCAAAACCGGTAAGTTCGTGCCCTTTGAAGTGGTTCAGCGACACGACAATATCCGCGTCCATAATTGCCCGGCCAATATAGGCGGTTTTACAGTACACGCCTCCCGCGACGGGCACTTCCACATCATCGGTGCCGCGGATGCCGTCGGCAATAATATTCTGCACGCCGGTAGACAGGGGCCAGTAGCCATTTTCGGCGGCGGCGTCAAGATGCACGAGGCCGTTGTTCCGGCGGCCCACGTACAGCGTATTGCTGTCCGTGAGGAACGGATACCCGCCCAGCGCCTTGATGCGATCCGCTACAACCTTTGCGAAATTGGGCCGGAGAAAGGCGAGATTGCCCGGCTCTCCAAAATGAATTTTGATGGCGGTGTACTTTTTGCGGAAATCAATGTCTCCGATACCGGCTTCCTGGATAAGCCGGTCGAGTTTTGTGAGAAGACTTTCTCCTATCCTGCACCGCATGCCGGTAAAAAAAACCTTTGAAGCCATAAAACCCTCCTCAAATAAAGATAAAAACTACAGCATGAAGCATCGTATCACCTTTGCCCCGCCTCGAACAACCGCCCGGACCGTCCGGCGTTCCCCCAAACGCCCGTGCGCCGGCCTCATGGGAGCATAAGCAGGGGAGAACAATGGTTCTGTTCGATAACCCGGCCGGTTATGCGGGAGCCGTGTAAACGGACAGTATACCGGAAAAGATAAACAGTTTTCCTGCTGCGGGAGTTTTCGCGGCCTGGCCGGTATAACCATTTCCGGCAGCGCCGCCGTTTTGGACGCTTATCCTTTTGATGCATTGGCGAAGTATCCGCGGCGTGCCCCACCCCAAACAGGCGGCTTTGCCGTTTGCATCCCCGGCAAAACTTCGCGGGGTTTTGGGCAGCCCCGCTGTGGCCGGGTAGCCCGGCTGTGGCTGTCCGCCGGTCAGGCGGTCCGTCCGGCGTTCCCCCGCCGCATTTTCCGGCCGGCACGGTCCGTCCGTGCGCCGGCCTCACACCGGCCTCGCGGCGGCTTGACATTTTCGCTTTTGTGTTTTATAAAAAGGCGGGTTGTTTGGAAACTGCGCCCACAAAGACGGCGCGTTGACGAAGTTTCGGAACAACTTCCGCTATTGCGGCCGCAAAGCGTCATTGACAGCCGGAGCGTTGGGCGCAAAAGGAACAGAAATGGGTATACGCGGCGAAATTTTTTCAACAAAAGTAATTCTGGAAAACAGAACGTATTTTTTTAACGTAAAGGAAAACCGGCTGGGGGATCTCTACCTCAATATCGTGGAAAGTAAAAACAGGGAATCGGGCGGCTTCGAGCGCCAGTCCGTGATCCTGTTCGAGAGCGACCTCCGGGAATTTCTGGGCGGCTTTGACGAGTCCCTGCGGGTACTGGAAAAAGCCGCGCGGGAAAAACGCCGTCCCGCTTCCGGCGGCAGGGGGGAAAGAGGAGACGCGGACGGTCATGCCCGCTCAGGCGGCAAACACGGGGACGCCCCCCGGCGGGACGGCCCGCCCGGTGGCAAAAAAAGGTTTGTCCGCACGGAACGGCCCCGCACGGCGTGGGACGGCCCGGCGCGGGACGGGGACCGGCGAAAACGGAGCTTTGACGGCCCGGCGCGGGATGGGGAACGGCAAAAGCGCGGCTTTGACGGCGCGGCGCGGGATGGCGGAAAACGCGCCGTTGTCAAAACCGGCAAACGGAAAAACCACGACGGCGACAGCCGTTTTTTTTGAACGGTTACAAACGGAGTCTTTTGGCCAGGCGGAAGGGCCTAACCGGGGAGCGTGGCCCTCGATGAACGCAGGGGCCGGGCCGGTCTGGGTCCGATCCCCCGCCCCCTAGTCGCAGCCCGCAGTGCGCTTGAAACTTCGCTTTTGGCTCGTTGCGAGTTCCCCCTACGGGCGCACTCCCCGGCGTTGCTGGGGCGGCTGCGCCCGGCCCTTCGATAAACTCAGGGACCGGGTCCCCCGGCCTGGGTCCGATCCCCCGGCCACGTCTTCCAATCAGCGTGTCGTCTGAGGCGCTGCTGGACAGGCGGGTCATTTTGCGGTAAACTGCAAATATGTTACATGAATTAACCATAACCGTTGATGATGCTGTGTATCAAACCCTGAAGCCTCTGGTTGATACGCATACTATCGGCGCCTTTCTGGGTAATTTGCTGCAAAACAGTCCGCAAAAACCCGCGATTGCGCCGTTGCGCGGAACCTTACACCACGTTGACAGCTCGGACATTCGCGAAGAAACCGACCGCCTGCTATGAACATCGTTGATTCATCATGCTGGATTGAATACCTCATGGACACGGAAATAGGCGCGAGCGTAGCTCCCATTGTTGAAAATGCGGCGGAACTTCTTGTTCCAACAATAACCCTCTACGAAGTCTACAAAAAATTGCTGGCGGAAAAGAACGAAGCATACGCGCTCGAGGTCGTCTCATATATGCAAACCGGAACAGTCATTGAAATCGACGCAGGTTTAAGCCTTGCCGCCGCCCATATAAGCCGAAACCATAAGCTGCCAATGGCGGACAGCATTATTTACTCAGCCGCGTTGCGCCATTCAGCGCTCATTTTTACCTGCGACAAACATTTTAGAGATATTCCCGGCATACGCTATTTTCCTAAAAACCAGTAGCTTTACTGCCCCGTCTACAGCAAACAGGCGCAGGAGGTGAGCCCGCGCCCTAGTCGCAGCCCACTTGAAACTTCGCCTTTGGCTCGTTGCGAGTTCCCCCTATGGGCGCACTCCCCGGCGTTGCTGCGGCGGTTGCGCCCTGCCCTTCGATAAACTCAGGGACCGGGTCCTCCGGACTGGGTCCGATCCCCCTGCCACCCCTACTTCGCCGGCACCGCAATCAGCGTGTCGTCCGAGCGGCCGATGTCGCTGCCGCCTGACTGGGGAACGCCGCCTTTGGTGTACGTGCCGCCTGAGCCCCATTTCGCTTGGCCGCCAGCTAGCGTACCCAATGCCGCAGTTTCTTTTGCGGTGTTGGCATTGGCACCTTCGGCAGCGCCGTAAATAGTGCCGCCTTCCATAATAAAAGTTGAGTGCACATGAACAAGCACCCCGCCGAACTTAGGCGCATTATTACCAGAAATCGTCCCGCCTTGCATGGTAAATGATGCCCCGTGTATTGCGAGTACGCCGCCGCCACTGTCGCCGGCAGTGTTGTCGGAAATCGTGCCGCCGGTCATGGTAAAGGCGGCTCCTCCTTCCAGGGCCACACCGCCACCGTCTCCGCTATATTCGCCGTCACTGCGGACAGTGTTGCCTGAAATTGTTCCGCCCGACATGGTGAAAGTGGCCTTGCCGTTGACATACACACCCCCGCCGCCATTACTGCATTTTGTGATATTTCCCGAAATCGTGCCGCCTTCCATGATGAAGGTTCCACTGTCATCCCCGACAAGCACACCGCCGCCTCGTCTCTTTTCGCTGTTATTGGTGTTGCCTGTAATCGCGCCGCTTTTCATGATAAATGTACCGCCCTCAGCGGCTGCTACTAATACATCGTCGTTGTCTGCAAGTCCAACCAGCGTCACGCCGTCAAGAGTGAGTTTCTTGTCCTTCAAGATACGGAGTAAACGCCCCTTGCTCTGGAGGCGGATATTTCCGCTCCCATTGATGACCACTGTGCCGCCGTTAATCTTGATACCTTCTTCGCTCTGGTCGCCATGTCCGCGGGCGTTCACCGTGCCGTCTACGGTCAAGGTTACGTCGCCCAAGTCGAGCCTCGCGCCCTCCGCGGTTATGTCAAGCGTAACGCTTGCGGGCACGGTGAACGTAACGCCCGCAGGTACGGTGAGGCGGCCGGTGATCTGCACGTCGCCTGTAAGCCGTACCGTGCCGCCCTCTGCAACCGCGCTCCCCGCTTTGATGGCGTTGATTTCCGCGGCCAACTGCGCTGCGGGGTCCTCCGCTGTTTGAGACGGGCTGATACTGCCTGTTGTGGCGCATCCCGCCAAAACCGCCGCGAACGCCATCACCATGATAAGCGTTCCAAAAAACAGAAACTTTTGGGTTTTCATATTGAAAAACTCCTTTGTGTGCAAAACACACGCGCGGTCTATTCCCGC
>JAITGJ010000175.1 GCA_031280705.1 Spirochaetaceae bacterium | reverse complement strand
TTGCTTTGATTTTAGCGGCGCTCCTCATGGCGGGCTGCGCCTCATCCCCGGCTGCCGTGCCCGGCGACATAACCGCGGAAGAGCTTGTCCAGCGGGCGCAGGAAGCGTCGGACCGGTATCATTACCGGCAGGCCCTGCAATACTACGAGCTTGTTATGAGCAGATACTCGTACAATATCGAGATGGTGTGCACGGCGGAATATGAAACGGCCCTGATTTACTACAAGCAGAAAAAATACGGCCTCGCGCGGGAACAGTTTGACGCCCTCCTGCTTCGCTATGCGGGGGCCGACGCGGAGCTGCTGCCGCCGAAATTCAAGCGGCTTTCCGGCATCATGCTTGAGAATATCAACAAGAAAGCCGGTCCCCCGGCTCCGGGAGAGGCGGAAACGCCGGCAAACGCCGAATAGCGCCCGGCAAGAATTCCCGCCGCCGCTTTGGGGGCTTTGCGGGAGTTTCCGGCCGGTTCCCGCCTTTTAAGGCGCGGGAACCGGGGCAAGAGCGCCGCGAACCGCTGATGACGCGCCGGAGTCCCGGCGGATTACTCGGGGAGAATAATCGCGCTTACCCGCACATTCCGCGCCGCAGCTTCTTCATGCGCCATTTCTTTGGTGATCCTGCCTCGGGGCCGGGGATGCGGCGGGGCGTCTCCGATAAGGATCATGAGGCGGGACCGCGCCTCCCAGGGGAATTTGACGGCCCCGTCATAAAGGGCTTCGTATACCGCTTCGGGAATATCCCTCCCGCCCCGGGCGCGGATGCCGTCCAGCGACCGGCGGAATGCGGCAAAATCACCCGTAAAGGGAATGACCCGGGTAAGGTATTCGTCGTTGTAATCCTTGTAAAGTACCATCCCTATTCTGAATTCGGGGAAGGCCGGGAGTAATTCTTCGAGCAGGGCGGTAAGTCCCGTCCGTATCGCCTCAATATCGTCTCCCATGGAACTTGTCGTATCAAGGCAGATAACGAGATCGAGGGAATTCCCTGCCTCATGTTCCAAAAGCGCGCGGAGGCGGTCCAAAAGATCGTCCGGCCCCGCTGAATACACAAGATTCCCGCCGCCGGAGCGGGTAATTTCCGTAAAGGCTTCCCGCGTGTCTTCCCGGTAATTTCCGCCGGGAACCTGTTCCTCCTGAATAAAGCGAAGCACGTAGGGGTTGTCCCGGAACCGCCCGCGATAATCGGCGTAGGGAAGTTCAAAGGCGCGGAGATTGAGGTAGGTCCCGTCCGCGACATAAACTTCGCCATAACGCGCGCCGGTATAGCCGTAATAAAGCAGATAGGGCAGAAAAATATGAAACGCCTCTCCCAGTTCGGGGTGGATTTCCGGCGTGGAATCGATAAGGGAATAAATCCGCGAGGAAGGGGGAAGCACGGCGCCGTTCAGCATACGGATTTCGTCTCCATTGACGGCATTCCATTCCGCGGCGCGGTAGGCGTAATTGTCCGCCTGGAGCGCGGGATCCCGCGTCGTTTCGGTTATCAGCACCGACCCAAGCCCCGCTTTTTTGCGGATAAAAAGATGATAGCCGCTGTCGGAGCGGACCTCGATGCGGACATCTCCGGGCGTGATGGAAAGATCCTGAGCGGGGACGCGCGCAAGGGCGAGGAGGCAGAAGCCCGCAAAAAAAACGCCTGTCCCCGTAAAACAAAAACGGCGGCGCGGCGCGCCTGCTGCGGGCCGGGGGAACGCCATCCCTGCGATATGCTGTTTCCCGCGCCGCGTAACCGGGCCGCGCGGGTTTTGGAAAACTTTTTGCGCCATATCGTTATTATCGGCGCAAAAATCCACCGGGCGGAGAATTTTCTATTCCCACTCGATGGTTGCCGGCGGTTTGCTTGAAATATCGTAGGTAACGCGCCCTATTTCTTTTACCGTATTGGTGATGAGCGTCGAAATGGCGAGGAGGTCCTGCATTTCAAACGGGTACACATCGGCGGTCATGCCGTCGGCGCTCGTGATGGCGCGGAGGGCCAGCACCTCGCCGTAATGCCGTTCGTCCCCGGCGACGCCCACCGAGCGCAGGGGAAGCAGTACGGCAAACGCCTGCCATATTTCATCATAGAGGCGCTTTCCCGCCGGGGAAAAGCGTTTTTTCAGTTCCGCGATAAACAGCGCGTCCGCCTTACGCAGAATCGCGCATTTTTCACGGGTTACTTCTCCCAAAATCCGCACGGCAAGGCCCGGCCCGGGAAACGGATGGCGGCCCACAACTTCCTCGTCCACCCCAAGGAGCCGCCCCAGCGCGCGCACTTCGTCCTTGTACAGCCGTTCCAGCGGCTCAATGACGCGCCCCGCCTTCCGTTTGGCTTCCACCAGCGGGCTTCCCACATTGTGATGGCTCTTGATCACATGCGCCTTTTTCCCCACCCCCTTGCCGGACTCAATCAGGTCCGTGTACAGCGTCCCCTGCGCGAGAAAAGAGCGTTCCGGAAGGCCGAGCCGCGCCACCTCCCGTTCTTGGATGGTGATAAACAGATCGCCGATAGCCTTGCGTTTTGCCTCCGGGTCCGTAACTCCCTCCAGCGCGGCGAAAAATTCATCCGCGCAGTGGATGATGTGCAGATGCTTTGCCCCAAGGCGCCGCAGATTTTCCGTTACGGTTTCCGTCTCGCCCGTGCGCATCAGGCCCGTATCCATGTACATCAGATGAACTTTTTCGTTGTCCAGCGCCGCAAGCAGAAGCGCCGCGGCCACGGTAGAATCGACGCCGCCTGAAATGAGGAGCAGAACCGTATCGTTACCGGTCCGCGCGGCAAGATCCGCGCGCGTTTCCTCAATATACGTTTCCATGGTCCAGTTTTTCCGCGCGCCGCATACATCCAGGGTAAAGGCGGAAAGCAGGTCCGTCCCGCCTTCGGAGTGGGTAACTTCCGGGTGGAACTGGACGCCGAACCACGGCTTTGTTTCATGGACAAGCACCGCGGGAAAGCCGGTTTCGCTCTCGCCCACCTGGCGGAACCCCGGCGCGAGGGCGGTAAGCGTATCGCCGTGGCTCATCCAGGCGGTAAACCGGTCCTTTTTGAAACCGCGCAAAAACGGCCGGGCATGGGGCGGCGCGGCGTTCAACTCCGCCGCCCCAAGGCGCACCGCCACGCCGCCGTATTCCCGCCGGGGGAGCGGCTCGACCTTCCCGCCGTTATCGTGCGTCATACGCTGGAGTCCGTAGCAAATCCCCAGGAGCGGCAGGGACGAATCGTATATCCAGCGGTCAGGCGCGGCCCCGTCCCCGGAATATACCGATTCAGGCGAGCCGGAAAGAATGATGCCCCGCGTCCCCGCGAATGTCTTTCCGGCGCGAAACGCCTCCGTAAACGGCGTGTCGCCGGGGATTACCTCCG
>JAITGJ010000017.1 GCA_031280705.1 Spirochaetaceae bacterium | reverse complement strand
TTCTCCTGTTTTGCCGGGTTTTATGGGGGAAGTATAACATTTCCGGTCTTTTTATACTGCTGCTTTTGACGCTATTTCTTTGTCGGATATGCAATTAGCTCATTGTTAAGGAGCAACTAACTACCATATAAAACATAAGACGCTTCGCCCAGCCCGGCAGCCGCGCGGCGGTGGACCGTTTACCCGTCCCCGGCTTTTGCGGGCTTCCCCACCCGGCAGCGCGGTCAACGCCGGCCAGTACCGCCCCGCGCGGTACTCCCGCCGGCCCATTCCTCACGGCCCCCGTGGGCTTCCCCGCGCGGCCCACCCTCTGGCGGCCGGTGCGCGGGTAGGTTATACTGAACGTACCGTGAAAAGGCTCGCGCGGCTTGTCCTGTTTTTTACCTTTTCGTTTCTTCTCACTTTTATTTTTTGCGCCGGTATCAGGTATCTCCTGTACCGGATTGACGCGGCGCGCATGATCCCCGCCCTGCCGTTCGCGCCGGCTTCCGCGCTCCTGGGCGCAATCCAGATGGCGATTCCCGCGGCGCTGCATCTTTCCGTCATGCTTTCCTTAAGTTACGCGGCGCGGAAGACCGTTCCGCCCCCCGCCGCCATCATGGCTGTTTTTGTCCTGTCCCTGGGGTTTACGCTGGGGGCAAGCCTTGGCCGCGAGCGGCTGGAACTTTCCCTGGCCGGCGGCGCGGAAGAGGCGCTCCCCACCCTGGGGAAGAGCGGCCTCCGGCTCCGACAGGGGGACGTCTCAATTATCGTGCTGGGCGATCCCGCCGAGGGGAAAAGCCCCCGGATCGTGGCGCTTCCCGGCGAGCCCCTGGTATACATGGCCGCCCCCCGCGAAATACGGAACACCCCGCCCCGGCTTCCGCCCGTACCGTTTGAGGAACATCCCGTTGCCGTTACCGTATCGCTCCTTGCGGACCTGACGCTGGCCGCCGATCATTTTGATTCCCGCCTCCGCGCGGACTTCTATTCGTTCCTTCTTTACCTCGCGTCTCTCTGCCTCATGCTGGCCGCGTTCTACGAGCTTTTCCAAACCACATCCTGGCCCCTGGTGAATATATTTATCGGCGCGGCGATCTTCCGGCTGCTTCTCGCCTTTGAAACGTTTATCGACTCGGACGCCATTCAGAATTTTATCTTTTTCTTTTTGGGGCGCTTTATTCCGCACCGGGTGATTTCTCCGGCAATATTCGGCCTTGCCGGGCTCCTGGTGATTCTGTATACGGCGCTGATAAACGCCGGACGGGAGCGGCGGAGGGAACGGTATGGCTAAAAAAACGGGGAAAAAGGCCGCCGGCCGCCAGCCAATCAACATCGAAACACCCACGCGATTGTTCATCGTTTATATCTTTGCGGCGCTGGTTCTGCTCTGCGCCTTCCGCGCCGTGGCGCCGGGCGAAGCGCCGCCGCTCCCCATATTCGCGGTTTCCTGGCGCATTGTCCGGGGCATTCTGCTCTTTATCGAAGTGTTTCCCGCGCTTGCGTTGAGCGCGCTGGTGATGCCCTACGGGTTTTACCAGGGGACGAACGGGGCGGAGCGGTTTTCGCCGGAATTTATGAACCGCATGGCGCAGCCGGTCATAACGGCGATTATCGCGGCGGCTCTGTACGGGGCGCTTTTTTCGTTTGCGCTTCCCCTTGCCGGGAACCGGGCGCAAAGCATGCGTTTTCGGGGGGAATTATTCGCCGCGTCCGCACAAAAAGCCCGGGAGCATGCCGATGAGGGGGCCTGGGGCGAGGCGGGCCGTCTTTTGGAAGTATGCGAGCGGATTTGGCCGCAGAGTCCGGCGCTTGAGGAACTGCGCATCCGGGTTGATATGGAGATTGAGGGATCCCGCTATGCCGTAGACAGCCGGTATTTGCGGGAGCGGGAGGAAATCCCGGCGGGACCGGACCCCCGGAACCGGAATCCGGTAAACGCCGCGGAAGCGCTGACCTTTGCGGAAGAAGCCTTTGGAGAGGAGCGGTATTTTGATTCCCACTGGCTTGCGACCCTCGCGGAGCGGCTTGCCCGTCCCGGAAGCGTCGAGGTCGCCTCCGCGGCGGAAATGGCCGCCCGCGCCTGGAACGCCATCACCTCTCTTGCCCCCCTGGCGCGGGAACAGGAGGCGGCGCGGCTGTACCGCCTCAAACAGTCCGGTTACGAGGCGATGATTTCCGGGGACTGGATACGGGGGTACTATATTTTCAGGGAATTTTTGGCCCTGTCCCCGGACGATCCGGATGCGGCGAACTTCCTTGCCGCCTGCGAACGGGGCGCGCTGGAAATCGCCTTTTTTTCCGATGAACTGGAAATGACGCTTGGCGATTTATTGAGCGCGGCTATCATTTCCATACCCCGAAAAAACGAATCCGGCGGGGAAGACGGACATATCGTACTTCGCGCCGGGCAGCTTTCCACCTCTACGGATTACGCCTACGGGTTTGACCTTGAGATGCTCACCGTGGACAGGGAGGGCCGCCTGGTGAGCCGCCTTGAGGCGCCCTATGTCAAAATGCTGCCCAAAACGCTGGGCGGAGAGGCGCGGCTGGTGCTCCTCTTTGACGCGCTTGACCGGGACGACCGGACGCTCCGCTGGGGAGCCGTGTGGGCGGGGCCAGACCGCACGGGACCCGCCCCGCCCGAAGCCGTGCTGGACCTTGCCTGGGACGACTTTCTGCTTATGGCTAAAGTCCGGCGCGGGATCGATAACCTTCTTCCGCCGGAACTGATAACGGCATATCAGGTTCTTGAACCCTACGGGTACATCCCGGAAGTTTTTTTGGCGGAAATATGCAAACGCCTTGCCGAACCGGTTTTTTTCCTGCCCTTTGCGCTGTTCATGCTGGTTACCGGCTGGCGTTACCGCGCCCGCCGCCGTCTGCGGTATATCGCCGTGCCCATGCTCGTCCTGATGCCCGCAGTGTTTTATGTGATTTTGGAAATGTGCCGGAGTCTTATCAACACGCTGAGCATTTGGGTCGCGCTTTATCTTGATTTTGCCCCTGCCATGGCGGCCCTTGCCTTTTCCGCGCTCGCGCTTTTCATTCTGGCGCTGTTCGTTCTTGCCGGGCAGCAGGGCTGACGATAACGCGGGGCCGGACGGTTTTTTGGCGCGGCCGGCGCGGCTTGAGCGGGACTCCGGGCGGTGGTATAATTTCCTGTCATGCGGGTGTGTCCTCAAACGATAAAACTCCCCTCCCCTCATGCGGGGCGGCAGCGGAAGCCCGCTTTTTGCGGATGGTTCCGGGCGGCGTGGACCCGGAGAAGCACAGCCGACCATGCATGATGCGCTTCCCGCCGAAGAAGACGCGGCGCGGCCTTACCGGGGATTTATGGTGCACGCCTGGACGGACCGGAAACGGGATCGTATGTATATCACCGGGCGGCTTCTGGACGGGCGTTCTTTTGCGGCCGTTCAGCCCCTGGAGAACCCGTCTTTTCATGTGTACGCCTCTGATCTGGATCGCGCCCGGGTCCTCCTTGAGCGCATCCCCGCCGGGGTTCTTCCTCCGGACCTTGCGTCTTTTGAGGGGCGGGAAAATCTCGCGCGGCTGGCATTTGCCGATGGAAACAGCAGAAACACTGCGCGCTCAATACTGGAACAGGCGGGCCTCTACAGCCCGGACGGCGGCGAAAAACCCCATCTGGCGTGGCTTTCGCGCCGGGGCATCCGGGGGCCGGTAGAAATCCGGGGCGCCGCGCGCGGGGGGCGGTTTTTGGACATGGTATTTCCCGCGGCGGAAATTGCCGCTTTTTCCGGGGCCGTACCGGTTCCCCTCAAAATCGCTTCCATTGATATTGAAACCGACACCAAAGACGATTCGATCCGCGCCATAGCGATCAGCGTGAGCGATGCATCGTTTGCGGAAACACAGACGCGGGTCCGTCTCCGCGCCGCGCCCGGTATGCGCGAAAATACTGCCGGCAGCGATACTGCCGGAGATGAACCGGCGCTGTTCCGCCACGCAGACGAGCGCGCGCTCCTTAAAGCGTTTGTCAAAGATGTACAAGAACTGGACCCGGACGTGCTTACCGGATGGAATTTTCTGGACTTTGATTTTCCCCGCCTTGCCGCGCGCGCTGAAAAATGGGGCGCGCCGTTTGCCCTGGGCCGTTCCGGCGAGGAGGCAAAATTTTTCCCCGGCGAAAGCGGTACGGGAGACGGCGCTTGGT
>JAITGJ010000121.1 GCA_031280705.1 Spirochaetaceae bacterium | reverse complement strand
TGGCGGGCGTTTTCGTTCTCGCGCTGGCCGCGTGCCTTAACCCGATTGGCCTTCCCAGTTACGGAAGCACCCAGGGGTCCACCGGCGGCGGTAATATTCTGCCCGGCGAAGGCCGCCTCATCATCAAAAACCTTACCCGCGACCTCGTGGTACGCACGGTGAGTTTTACGCCGCTTTCCGGGCAGGATTCCGCGCCGAACCTGGAGCCGGGACCGGAGACGAGCAATCAGCGGTCCGTAACCCTCCCCGCGGGCCTCTGGAAGATCAGCCTGGTCTATGGCGCGGGCTACACCACGGCGATTAATGACGTGATGGTTACCGAGGGCAGCGCCGCGACCGTGTACTTTTATAAGACGACCGGCGGGCGCGGTTCGCTTGAGACGCAGTGGCTCCCGCCCACGGACGCGGACCTTTCCGGGAACGCCAACCCCGGCGACGTGCTTTCCGAAGACGAAGGATTTTTGCACGTGGTCAACAAATCCTCCGTTTCCCTGATCACCGGCGTTGAGTACAATAACGGCGCGTCCTGGATTCAGGTGGCGATTCCCGCCCCGGCGGGGATGAGTGGGAATATCGCGGCGGGGCAGGCGTCTTCCCCGGACCTGATTTTGCCGCGCGGAAGCTGGGCGATCCGTTTCCGGCTTTTGGGAAAGGACATTCCCAGCGTAGCCGTGTCGCGCACCATTATCGCCGGGCAGACGGTGGATGTCGAATATACCGATTCCCTGCTTACGGACCGGCCCCCGTCCGGGTTCGGATCGCTACGCATTGTGAATTATCTTTCCAGTAAAAACATTACGCGCGTCGTGGTCCGCACGCAGGTAAATGACTATGCGCCGGAAGAAGTCGAACTTACCGGGCCCATTCCGCAGGGCGGCGGCTCGCAGGTGCGGGCGCTCCGCGCGGGCGACACGCCCGGATCCCGGCGGGACTATATCGTTCAGTGCTATGTTGCCGCGAACGAGTACTACGAGGAAGTTGCCCGCGTCATTGACGAAACGATCAGCGAAGTATTTATTACGGAGGATTCGTCAAAAACTACCGAAGGCGGCGGGGGCGGCGGCGGAAGCGCTGCGAACGGTGCGCTCACCGTGTACAATCGCTACGCGGGGCAATTGCCGTTCAAGATTTTCAAAATCTATCTGTACAAAGAAACCGGTGCGGGCGTATGGCAGGATTATGTGCCGCCCGCGAACGCCGCCTATCCCAAAGCGCCCGCAAACAACGCGCTTCACTACAACGGCGTTTCCGGCTACGAAGGGGAGTCATACATCGTGAAAGGCGATGGGCAGTCTTTCGATGCCCTCTCTGAAGGTGCGTACAAACTCCTGGTGGTGGGCGGCTCGTACCACTGGCCGTATTACACGGCAAACCCCGCGCATACGGCCGGCGGCGTAACGATTAACGAAAAGCGTATTACCTACGACTGCGGCAATATCTTTATCGCGGGGGGAAGCGCGAAAGTGTACAACTTCGATCCCTATGTGAACGGGAGCAACGACCGCGACACGCCCACCGGCGCGGTAAAAATTACGTTCCTCCACGCGGGGAGCGCGTCCGGCTCAGGCGGCGGCGGGGACGGCGGGCCCATTTCCCGTATTCAGTTTGTGTCCGCGGCGGAAGCGGAAACGCCGGTGTACGCCGGTTCCGCCGCGTATGTGTTTAATGTGGTGCCGTCAAATCTTACCGTAAACGCCCCGCAGTCATCGGTAACGCCCCTTGCGCACGGCGGCCTTATGCACGACCAGCCAAGCGATGCCGGAGGAACTATTCCCCGGCGTTTTATCGTGTGGGAAAATAACGATGCGCTTATGCCGGGCCAGAAACTGGAACTGCTGCTGCCGCCCGGCGTGTACGCGGTGCGCGTACTCAACCCGCAGGGGGATGGCGCTACGCGCAACAAGTGGTTTGGCCGGGATCAGACGTGGTACTTTGATCTCCATATCGCAAAAGAGGCGTCCCATACCATCAGGCTGCAGTGGGTGTACCCGGCCATCACCATCCTGGATGATCTGGTCCGGGATACGGGGTTTGCTACGGTGAACAATATTAATCTGACCGGCAGTAAATTTTCCAACCCCTCGCTGGGCCGCAGCGTAAATTTGCGGGAGTTTGTTGAACAGTGGAGCAATGATCCTGGCAGATGGCCCCAGTACCGTCTGGCGGATTATATCTGGCTCTACTATCCGGACGACAGCCACCTGCATCCCGGCGGCGGCCCGGAGCCCGGCTATATCAATCACACGGTGGGCAGGCACTATTTTTCGTACCGGTACGATGACGGGGATCCGGTTTATTACAGCTATGAGCCGTATCGTATCAATTTCAGCAACGGCAGGCTGTATAAAAACGACGGGACTGAAGTATCACATGTGGACGGTGAGCATCTTGTTACCAAGCAGGGAGGATACTACACCCTGCTCATGACGCTCGAAGCGAGAACAGAGCTTGGGTACACATTCCGGGGCGTAACCCCTTCAAACGATCCGCCCACCGGCCCCCGGAACGTGAACAATCAGGGAACAGGTTTTTCCTATTACGATCTCCTGCAAAACAGTACCAACGGGCCGGGTTTTAACAACGGCGAAGGAACCCAGTTGTACCGTATCCGGAAGTGGGGCACCAAGGATTTTCAGAATGTTTATGACTGGACGGTAACCGACGGGGTGATCTCCAACACCGGGAAGCTGTCCGGGCAGGACCGGATAAAGGTCCGCATTATGTTCAAGCAGGTTCCATAACTCTCCGTTCCGGCGTGGCGCGGCTATGCCGCGCCACGCCAAGCCCAAGCCCCCGCGCGGTGTGGTGTCCCTCCCTCAAAAAAATGAATTTTTTTCGCGTTTCATATTGCATACGCGGAAATTATGAACAATAATTAACGTATGGAACACGTCCTTCGACAGACAGGGGACACTGCCCGTCCCGCGCCGTATGCGGCGTTGCCGTATACGGCGGTTTTTCGCGTAGCAGTACCCCCCCCCCCCCCGTGTCATAGTTGTTTGTAATTCATGTCCATAGAATGATTTAGCTTCAAAAAAGTTCGCTTTTTTTCCCGTAAAACGCGCGTTTTTTTCGCAAAAAAACACGCGTTTTACCCCCGCGGCGTTGCCGCACAAAACCGTTCTCTTGCAAGGAGTCCCGTATGAATCTGTCCTTTGTGAAGAAAATTTCGTTTCCGGCAATGGCGGGCGCCATCACGCTCATTCTTGCCGCGTGCCTTAATCCCATCGGCCTTCCGTCCTACGGGAGCACCCAGGGGTCAACCGGCGGCGGTAACATTCTGCCCGGCGAGGGCCGCCTCATCATTAAAAACCTTACACGCGACTTTTTGGTCCACAAGGTGAGCTTTACCCCGCTTTCCGGGCAGGACAGCGCGCCGGACCTGGAGCCGGGACCGGAAAAAAGCAACCAGCGTTCGGTAACGCTCCCCTCCGGGCTCTGGAAAATTACCCTGATTTATGGCGCGGGCTACACCGTTTCGATTACCGACGTGATGATCACCGAAGGCAGCGCCGCGACGGTCTATTTTTACAAGACCAATGCCGGGCGCGGCTCGCTTGAGACGCAGTGGCTCCCGCCCACGGATGCGGATATTTCGGGCAACGCCAACCCCGGCGAGGTGCTCTCCGACGACGAGGGCTTTCTCCACGTGATTAACCGCTCGCAGTCTTCCATCATCACCGGGGTTGAATATAACAACGGCGCGTCCTGGATTCAGGTGGCCATCCCCGCGCCCGCCGGCATGAGCGGGAATATCGCGGCGGGGCAGGGTTCCGCGCCTGACCTGGTGCTTCCGCGCGGAAGCTGGGCGATCCGCTTCCGGCTTTTGGGGAAGGACGTTCCCACGGTGGCCGTGTCGCGCACCATAACGGCGGGGCAGACCGTGGAAGTTGAATACACCGATTCCCTGCTCACGGACCGGCCGCCGTCCGGGTTCGGATCGCTGCGCATCGTAAATTATCTTTCCGGCAAAAACATTACGCGCATCGTGGTCCGCACGCAGGCGAATGACTACGCGGCGGAAGAGCTTGCGCTGTCCGGGCCCATTGCGCACGGAGGCGGCTCGCAGGTGCGGGCGCTTCGCGCGGGGGATATGCCCGGCTCCCGGCGGGATTATATCGTGCAGTGCTATGTAACCGCGGACGAATACTACGAAGAAGTGGCGCGGGTGATTGACGAAACGATCAGCGAAGTTTTTATTACCGCGGATTCGTCAAAAACAACCGAAAGCGGCGGCGGAAGCGCGACGGAAGGCGCGCTTACCGTGTACAACCGCTACGCGGGGCGGCTGCCGTTCAAAGTGTTCAGGATCTATTTGTACCGGGAAACCGGCGCGGGCGTGTGGCAGGATTATGTGCCGCCCGCCAATGCCGCCTACCCCAAAGCGCCCACGGCAAATACGTTCCGCTACAACGGCAATGCCGATTACGCCGGGGAGCCGTTTGTGGTAAAAGGCGATTATCAAACATTTAGCGGACTTGCCGAAGGTGCGTACAAACTGCTCATCATTGGCGGCTCGTATCACTGGCAGTACTATCGCGGGGGCCATACTTCAGGCGGCATCGCCATTAACGAAAAGCTGATCACCTATGACTGCGGCAGTGTTTTTATCAAGGGCGGGGGAAGTAAAATTTTCAATTTTGATCCCTATATCAGCGGTTTTTACGACCGCGATACGCCGGAGGGCGTGGTTACCATCCAGTTCAAGCACGCGGGGATTCCCGGGACCGACGGCCCGGTAACCATGATACAGGTGCTTACCGCGAGCGAGGACGAAGTGCCTTCTCCGGCGGGAAATTTTTACGCGAACAAGGACGCGTACGTATTCGGCGTGATACAGTCCAACCAGACGGTGCTTGCGCCGCAGGCGTCCGTTACCGGGATAACCGAGGGCGGGGAATTCCACAATGTGATAAACGTAAAGGGCGGCGTGATTCCGGATCGCTTTGTGGTATACCAGTATGACGGCATGCTTGGCCCCATGGAAACGATTGAATTCTGCCTGCCGCCCGGCGTCTTTGCCGTGCGGGCGTTTGACCCGGAGGGAACCGGGTTTGTCCGGGACCGCTGGTATGGACGGGACGGACAGAATTACTGCGATCTGCACATTGCCCATGACGCGGGAAAAACAGTAACCCTGCAATGGAAAAACCCGGCGCTTTCCGTGCGGGCCACCAACCTTGCCCGCGCGAATGTGGCCACCGTGCATATCCCTCACTTTAACTTTGTCGCGGTGTTTCCCGGCAGGATACTGGCGACCGAAATAAAAAGTTCAGACCCCGAGCATGCGGGACTGGGTTTTACCAATATGGAAAATACGCAGTACAAAACGGTTGCCGTAGACTGGTATTACCACGAACCGTGCAATGACAGCCATATCGTCGATCCGGTCAGTGGCGGGCATCTTTCCGGGGGGCACTACCGCCTTGACTGGACCCCCCATATTTTGGACACGGATTTATCATCCACCCCGGTGTGGCCCGCCCGTCTCGATCTGACGGATGGCAAACTGCACGGGAGCGCCGCGCAGGACGGCGCGAACAATGTGCCGGTTTGGAACCGGCATCACGGGCCGGCCTATCATTCCGTTACCGGCGCCCAAATGATGCCCCAGGACGGAACGCCGGTCCGGGTAGTGGGGAGCGGCTATTATATGGCGGTGTATACCCTTGAGGCTAAACCCGGGTACACATTCCGGGGATTCGCCCCGTCCATGGATCCGCCGACCACGGACATTAACAACATGAACCATCAGGGGACAGGGCTGATTATTCAGGACAATCAGTCGATCCGGAGTACCAACGGACCGGGCATCAATCAGGATTCCGGGACGGCCTATTACCGCATCAGGAGATGGGGTTGGGTTCCGGGGGTGAACTGGGTTGCCACCGAGGGCCTGGTGCAGCATACGGGAAAACTCTACGGTGTGGACCAGATTAAGGTGCGGGTCAGTTTTAGGCAGGCGCAAGCCGCCCCGCCGGCTTCTCCGTAGCCGGAGCGCTGACCAATGGCGGCCGTTGGCCGGTTATTGCAGAAGCCCCGCCTTGCGGCGGGGCTTTTTTTGCCTCCGCCATCCGGCGTAAAGGTCGCTTGAGTACGCCCCGCCATGCCGGTAAAATAGCCGTAAGCGAGGAATTATTCTTATGGCAAAGTATCCCTTTGAGGTGATTGAACCCAAATGGCAAAAGTTCTGGGAGGAGCGCAAAACCTTCCGGGCGGTGGAAGACGGCGCGTTTGCGCGGGAGAAGCGGCGTTATGTGCTCGACATGTTTCCCTACCCCTCGTCGCAGGGGCTCCACATCGGGCACCCGGAAGGGTACACCGCCACGGATATTTACTGCCGCTATCTCAGAATGAACGGGTACAATGTGCTGCACCCCATGGGCTTTGATTCGTTCGGGCTGCCCGCGGAAAATTATGCCATCAAGACGGGTACGCATCCGGCCGCCACCACGGCGGACAACGTTAACCGGTTCCGCGCCCAGATCAAAACGCTCGGTTTTTCCTACGACTGGGACCGGGAAGTAAATACATCGGAAGCGGATTACTACCGCTGGACACAGTGGATTTTTCTTAAACTGTTTGAAAAGGGCCTTGCCTACGAGGCGGAAAGCCCGATCAATTTTTGCCCGTCCTGTAAAACGGGCCTTGCCAACGAAGAAGTCAAGGATGGCCTCTGTGAGCGGTGCGGCGCGAAAGTTACGCGGAAACGCATCCGGCAGTGGAATCTGAAAATTACCGCCTACGCGGAACGGCTGCTCAGTGATTTGGACGGGCTTGACTGGCCCGAACCGATAAAGCTGATGCAGAAAAACTGGATCGGCCGCTCGGAAGGGGCGAATGTGGTGTTCCGCGTTGACATGAAAGGCGCCGATCCTGTTTCATTCGAAATTTACACGACCCGTCCGGATACGCTGTTCGGCGTAACGTACATGGTCCTCTCGCCCGAACACCCGCTGGTTGACCGGATCACCACGGACGCTCAGCGCGCGGCGGTTGCGGCTTATCTTGACGCGGCGGCGAAAAAAAGCGATCTTGAGCGCACGGACCTTGCCCGCGAAAAAACCGGCGTATTTTCCGGCGCGTGGGCGGTGAATCCGGTAAACGGCGAAAAAATCCCGGTATGGGTAGCCGATTATGTATTGATCTCCTACGGTACCGGCGCGATTATGGCTGTTCCCGCCCACGACGAACGCGACTTTGAATTCGCGCACGTATTTAATCTTCCGGTACGGCTTGTGGTTTCCCCTGTTCCTCCCGGCCCGGGGGAGGATTATTCCGCGCCGCCCGAAACCTGCTCGGCTGCCTATGGCTTTTCCGTTAATTCCGCGCGGTTTTCGGGACTGCCCACCGCCGAGGCGAAAGAAGCGATTATCGCCTGGCTTGAGGAACAGGGCGCGGGGAAACGGGCGGTAAATTATAAACTGCGCGACTGGATTTTCAGCCGCCAGCGTTACTGGGGAGAGCCGATTCCTCTGGTACACTGCGAACACTGCGGGCGGGAGACCGGAGAAACCGTGGTGCCGCTGCCGGAAAGCGCGCTTCCCCTCACGCTCCCGGATGTGGAAAGCTACGCGCCCACCGGCACGGGGGAATCCCCGCTCGCGGCGATTTCCGAATGGGTAGACACCGTCTGCCCGCGCTGCGGCGGAAAGGCGAAACGGGAAACCAATACCATGCCGCAGTGGGCCGGTTCCTGCTGGTACTATCTGCGCTACCTTGATCCGCACAATACGGGCGCGTTTGCCGCGAAAGAAAAAATTGATTACTGGGCCCCGGTCGATTTGTATGTCGGCGGACAGGAACACGCGGTTCTGCATCTCCTGTACGCGCGGTTCTGGCACAAGGTTCTCTATGACGCGGGGCTTGTCAACACCGCCGAACCGTTCCGGCGGCTTGTCAATCAGGGGATGATCCTCGGCGCGGACAACCAGAAAATGAGCAAAAGCCGGGGGAATGTCGTCAACCCCGATGACGTGGTGCGGGAATACGGCGCCGACGCCCTCAGGGTGTACATCATGTTTATGGGCCCGCTTGAAGTAACAAAGCCGTGGGTGGCGACGGGTATTACCGGCGTGTCCCGCTTCCTTGAACGGCTCTGGGCTATCGGTGAAAAACCCCTCACCGATACGGCGGATTTTCCGGAGGCGAAGGCGCTTGAAAAACTGCTGCACAAAACGATAAAAAAAGTGAGCGCCGATACGGCAAGCCTTAACTTTAACACGGCCATCAGCGCGATGATGGTGTATTCCTCCGAGCTTGCGAAACTTCCCGCCGCGCCGCGCCCCCTTTGGGAACCCCTGGTAAAAATGGCGAGCGTTTACGCGCCCCACCTTGGGGAGGAACTCTGGGAAAAACTGGGCCGCCGGGAATCGGTATCGGCCGCGTCCTGGCCCGGATACGATGAGGAACGCGCCACGGATGATGCGGTAACCATCGTGGTACAGGTGAACGGCAAAGTCCGGGAAAAGTTCAGCGCCGCGCGGGGAAGCGCGAAAGCAGATGTGGAAGCGGCCGCGCTTGCGCTTCCGGGCACGCAGAAGTGGACGGGCGGCCGCGTCATCGGCAAAATAATTACCGTGCCGGATAAACTGGTAAATATCGTGCTCAAGTCCTAGGGAAGCACTGATCAAGTTGAGAATTGAACATTGAGCGGGGAAAGATCCGTGCATGAACACGAATGATAACGAATTGCGCTCATATATCGTTTTTATTGGTGATATTTGTGTTCATGCGCGTAATTCATGGCAGAGGCGGGAGGATACGCGGTGGCAAACAGTATTTATATCGCCGTTTCGCTGGACGGTTTTATCGCGCGGCCTGACGGCGGCGTTGATTGGCTTCCCGTTCCGGACGGTGCGGAGGACGGCGATTTTGGTTTTTCTGAATTTATGAGCCGGATAGACGCCGTGGTCATGGGACGGCGGACATTGGAAACGGTGCTGGGTTTTAATCTCCCCGTGTGGCCCTACGAAAAACCGGTATTTGTTTTGAGCACGTCCCGCCGGTCTGTCCCGGAATATCTCAACGGAAAAGCGGAAATTATTGGCGGCGGGAATGTGCGGGAAACGCTTGCGCGGCTCAACGCGCGGGGTTTCCGCGATTTGTACATTGACGGCGGCAAAACCATTCAGGGTTTTCTCGCGGAAGATCTGATTGATGAAATGATCATCACCACAATCCCGGTGATTCTGGGCGGCGGCATATCGCTTTTTGGCGCGGCGGGGAAAGAACTTGGCTTTGCCGTGGAAAAAATCGAAGGGTTCGGTTCCCGCATGGTAAAAATTTTCTACCGCCGCCTCCGGGAACCGGCACGGACGCCGTAAAGGAAAACGGCTTTGCCTGCGGTAAAAGCCGTCTTCCACAGGGAAAGCCGTGCGCGATTCCCAAAACGTATATGCTTGAATGGAGCGGAGAATAGATTCTGGAATGCCGGAGAATAGGCGGGAATTTGGGGGATTTGAGGGGATTTACCGGGAGGGCCGATTGCAAAGGGCTTGCGTATTGTGTAATGCGAAATCGGTTTCGTATTTCATGCCGCGAGGGCCCCAGCCATCGCCCCAGCAAGGCGGCGAATGTCCCCGGCAGCGGCCAAAGCGTCCAGCCAGTCCGGGGGAATCCCCTCAA
>JAITGJ010000276.1 GCA_031280705.1 Spirochaetaceae bacterium | reverse complement strand
GCCGTCCAGCCGATAGAATTGGTTCCCATGTCCAGAGATAAACGCCACATAAAGACCTCCTTAGAGCCTCTATGGCGGGTTAGGCTTGGGAGGGATGATGCAAGAAAGCCATAGAGACTATAAACTTAAGTATAGGGCATAATCGGTTTTTTGTAAAGCAATCTACAGCCCTATCCTCCATATAAAACAGTCTATTCAAGAAAATTGACCAGTCTGCAACACAGCCCTATCAATTCGCAATTTGATAGAACTGTCACTTGACAAATCCTACCACCTGTGGTAAGTTTAGTCTACAGTTTTTTCAGATAATTGGCCGGTATGTTAACAAGGCCCCGCCGCAAGGCGGTGTGCCACAAAATGACGCTGTATGGCGGAAAAAAGGAGGGTGCGCCCTCCTTTTTTTGTGTCCCCGGCACGGGGTCCAGGCCGGGGGTTTGGGGGCGGGTCCGCCTCTCCGGTAATTCTTCCTTCCCTGACACGCTGACGTATGGCAAAAAAGCAGAACAACGCGAACCGGTCCTTGACTTTTGCATTACTGTATTGTATATTTAATACAGTAAGTCAGTCGTGAAACCCGGCCGGAGCGGCGTTTGCCCGGCGGCCGGCCACGAACAGGGGGAACCGCATGGTTAGTTTTCATGCTGAAACGCCCATCTATCTGCAGTTGATGGGCGAGATTAAGCGGCAAATCGCGGCGGGGGAGCTTCCGGCGGGGGCGAAAATCGCCTCCATCCGGGAACTGGCTGCCCATTACGCGGTGAACCCAAACACCGTTCAGCGTTCGCTGTTTGAGCTGGAGCGGGAGGGCTTGCTCAGTACCAAACGGGCAAGCGGAAAAACAGTAACGGAGGATACGGAAATGATTCGGGAACTTCGGGAGCATCTTGCGGCGGAACGGCTTGAAGCCTGTCTTTCCGCGCTGGAGGCGCTTGGCTTTGGAGAAGCGGAAACGGCCGCCCGTTTTGCCGGGGCGCTTGAAACATGGAAGACGCGGAAAGCGCGGGAGATTTCAGGATGAATGAAACGGTACTTGAATGCAGTGATGTAAGTAAACGCTACGGCAGCCATCTGGCGCTGGACGGCGTAACGATCCGCCTCGGCGGAGGCCGCATCACGGGGCTCCTGGGGCCAAACGGCAGCGGAAAAACCACGCTGATAAAACTGGTGAACGGACTCCTGCGTCCCAGCGCGGGGGAGATCCGGGTGTGCGGCGCGCCGGTGGGCATCACCAGCAAGGCGGCGGTATCTTACCTTCCCGACCGGCTCTGCCTCGATCCCTGGATGCGGGTGCGGGACGCCGTGTCGTTTTACGCCGCCTTTTACGCGGATTTCCACCGGGACGCCGCCGAAACGATGCTCGGCAGTCTCGGCATTGATCAGAACAAGCGCTTCAAGACCCTCTCCAAAGGAAACCGCGAAAAGGTACAGCTTGTTCTGGTAATGGCCCGCCGGGCGCGGCTCTACCTGCTGGATGAACCCATCGGCGGGGTGGACCCGGCGGCCCGGGACTATATCATCAGTACGATCCTCAACAATTACCGCGAGGACGCATCGGCGCTCATTTCAACGCATCTGATCCAGGATGTGGAACAGATTCTGGACGACATTATTTTTCTTAAAGAAGGAAAGGTGATTTTGCAGGGAGCCGCCGACCGTATCCGGGAGGAAAAGGGCGCTTCCATCGACACGCTTTTTCGGGAGGTTTTCAAATGTTAACCGGGCTGAACAAATTGCTCCGCTACGAGTTTAAGTTTTATTTCAGAATTATGCCGCCCTTTTATCTCGCGCTGGTTCTTGCCGCCCTGGCCGCGGGTTTCCAAATCCGGTTTTCGCCGGGGGCCGATTCGGACGCGGCCACGTGGATAATGGTCATTTGGATATGCGTGTTCACCGCGGCCGCGGCGGTGAATTTTATTCTGGTTATCCAGCGATTCAGGGATAATTTGCTGCGGGACCCGGGCTATCTGATGCTCACCCTGCCGGTAGGCCCCTGGACGCTCATCGCGTCCAAAGCCGCCGCCGCGCTCTCCGTCTCTCTGATGAGTATCCTCACCGGCGCCGCGTCCCTCTTCGTTCTGGCCGCGGCAAGCCATGCGGTGAACTGGAACCTCACGATGTGGCGGGAAGTGTTCCTGAATATCCTGCTCCGGGAAGATCCCGCTTACATCGCGCTGTACGCCGTGTCCATGCTGATACTTATTTTTCAGCAGATATGCCTTATCTATTCCGTGATGACGGCAAGCCAGATGCTGCCCCGTTTCCGCGCCATCGCCGCCTTTATCGCCTATATCGCGGCGGCGTCCCTGGTGCAGCAAATTATCCCCCCGGTCCTTGCCGGGGCCATCGTGGACAGGGATATGCTGGTCTGGTCCATTGTTCTGAACTTCCTCTTTGCCGCGCTCTTTTTCTGGCTTTCCGGCTTCCTGCTGAAACGCACGCTCAACCTGGAATAAGCCGCCCCGCGCGCCCAGGCCCAAACACAAGACCCATGAGGTTTTGTGTTTGGGCCTGTTACGGCAGGGCGCATTGACAATAATCTCTGAGCATGATACGGTTTCCCGGTACGAAAAGAGCGGGCTGATCCGGCGGCCATACGGCTGGCCCGCAAAGGACCTTTGGGGCAAAATGCCGCGCGGCCTGCCGGTTTTGCGCGTATGTATTTCGGGAAACGCCGTAAAACAAAACGTCTTAATCAAAGAAGGTGAATATGCCGGTTTACAAAAACGTTAGATACCAGTTCCCCCCCCCCCCAA
>JAITGJ010000262.1 GCA_031280705.1 Spirochaetaceae bacterium | reverse complement strand
GGTTTCAGAAAACACCCGCGAAACAAATTGGCCAGATGGCTGGGGTATATCATTGTCGCGCTGCTGATTATAGAGCTGGGCGGCAGACAGCAGGAATTTATCTATTTCCAGTTTTAGGGCGCCGCTGATGAACTTGACGCTCATCAGCGGCGCCCTATGTATTTGCTCATTTCATTGCGCAAATACGGCATTAAAGCAGCACTGATTTATTCTCGATTGAATAAATCAGTGCCTCCCTGGAGGGCGGCATGAAACGGTTTATTGCCGGTATCGCGGTGTTTATGTCTATAGTAGCGGTTCTTTTATTTGGGTTGATAATCTGTACGTTTTTGATTGTTTCGAAGGCGTCATTTGCCATGCCGAAAGACAGGCATATTGTAGTCATCGGTAATTCCCATACGGAGTGTGCTATTGATGACAGTATCTTTATCCGATCTGTAAATTTTTCTCAGAGAGGAGTCAGCCCATATTTATTAACGTATGTAAAGCTCAAAAAAATATTGGAAGAAAATGTCCATGTTAATACCGTTCTGCTTTCTTTTGACCGCGTAAAAATAACTGCTGAGGAGTTAAGCGACAACGATATTCGGAATTTTTTACACACCTACTTTTTTATGATGGCCCATGAAGAATACGCCCTTCTGTTGAAACGCCCGATAACATGGAAAGCCCTCTTAATAATTCCAGCAAAAAATATTGAAACAATAGTGCGATTTGTAATTAAAGGCAGGATTTCATACAGGGATTTGAATATCGGCAAATATCGAAAACTGGACAGGGATAAATTGGAACAGGCCATTGAACTGGCGGAGGCAACTATTGAAAACCGGATAAATACAAATTCTGATGAATCTTCCGGCTCTTCATTCTATCCTCCTTCCTATTTACAAAAAATAATCGGCCTTTGCAAAGAAAAAAACGTCGAGCTGATTCTGTTTAATTCCCCCACCTACCGGCCGGACCGGTACGGAAATAAAGAACAACTGATGGACTACTATAATACCTATTTGCGGGGAACACGATACATGGATTTTTCCGCTTTTCCCCTGCCTGAATACGGCTATGGGGACATCGGCCACCTGAATTACAAGGGGGCCGAAATTTTCAGCCGGTACTTGCGCGACAATTACGGGGAACTGTTCACTCCCGCTCCACGCTGATCAGTACGGTCTGCCGGGATTGTCGCCGGTGGGGACCTGCCGCCGGAGCCGGGCGTACCGGGGTTGACGCGCGGTGCGCTTACAGATTCCTCTCGCTAGACACAGGGCCAAGACACCCGCACAGCCTTTTTTAGTGTGGTTCCTTCTTGACGTGGAAACTTTCCTGCCGGTAACTATGGCGCGGCCCCCGGCGGCTATCAAAGCGCGGCGCGCCGTCCACTCTGGACCGGGCGGCCCGGCCTCTGGAATGGGCCCATTCATGTGCCCGTGAGCCGGGAAACCGGGCCCGTGCGTTTACCCCGCGTATTCCTCAAAGGTAAAATGCTCCGCGTCCCGATCAAAGCCGAGGAGATAGCTTTTTCCGGATTCCAGCCGCAGTTCTTTTTTAACCGGGCCGTAGGTAGTCGTTACATTCCGGTGAATAACGCCGGGACGGTTATACGTGTACTGAACCTCGACGGTTCTGCTTCCGGGAAGGGCGTACAAACCGCTCTTGCCGGCTTCCATAAAAAGCCGCGGCGCCGCGCCGTCTACGGAAATGACGGTTACCGCCCCGGACGTAATAAAAGCTTTTACGGCAAGATACACCTTTGCGGCGTTGGGATGATCCCGCAAAAAATCCCGGTTGGACGCGGCGAGTTTTTTCATCCTGAAGCCGTTAAAAACAAACGTACCGGCGATGACCAGCGCCATCACGATAAATATGGTTTTGTTCTGCTCAAAAATTGCCTGAAAATCAATGTTTTTCAAAAAGTCCATGTGTCCCCCGTTCTGTTTATGCGCCGGTTATCTGCTTTCCGGCGTTCAGTACTTCCGTTTCCCCGGCGGCGTGCTTTTCCATAGCCGCGAACAATTCGTTAAACCGGGCGGTTCCGAGCGGACTTACGTCCAGAAACGTTTCCCCGTTTTGGCCGTCAATAATGTGCAGCCTGATATCGTTATTGCCGAACAGGCCCCACTCCGTTTTGCGCCGGTAGCCGATTCTGCATACCGTAAGATCAAACGAATTTTTAAGGACGCCCCGCCGGAAAAACCGGAACGCGCCGGTATCGTCCAGTTCGCAGTATATATTCTCACTGAAAACAGCCATATACACCAGTGCCCCGGCTGCCGCGGCCCCCGCAATCGCGGAAAGCCACACGGGAAGAAATATCTGGCCCAGGATATATACGAGTACGCCGCTGAAAGGCGCGGCAATAATTCCCCGGATCAGGCTGAATTGGGTACGCCGGAAGGTCTGCATAACAACTCCTTTTGCTTTTATATACAGTATAGGAGGCCGGGCGCCTGACTGTCCAGCGCGCGCGGCGTTTTATCGCGCCCGTCCCGTTTCCGCGCGGAGACGGCGGCCGGACCGGCCCGCCCTGCCGCCCGGGAGCGGTTGCCCAAAGACGCGCGGGCGATCATAATAACGGCATCGTATGAACGGCAGATCCCTTTTCCCGCCCCGCCTCCGGGTATGTTCTTTTTTTCCCGCGCCCCTGTTTCCGGTAAACGCCGGGGCGGCATTCTTGTTTCCCCGGGCATTTTCCCGCGCGGCGCGGGAAAAGCGGACGCCGGCATGACCATTCCTGAAATAGCCGCGCTTGCCGGCGTCTCCATCGGCACGGTGGACCGGGTGCTTCACAAGCGGGGCCGGGTATCCGGCGCGACCCGGGCGAAGATCGAAGCGATTATCGAACGCTACCGCTTTACCCCGAACCCCATCGCCCGGCGGCTTAAACGGGGCCGCCCGTACCGGTTTTGCGCCCTGCTTCCCCGCCGGGACCAGGATGCGGGCTACTGGAAACAAATCATTGACGGCATTGCCCTGGGGGACGCCGCCGCGCGGCCCCTGGGCGTGGAGACGGAGACCCACGAGTACGACCGGTACAATCCGGACGAGGCGGCGGCCATGGTAGCGCGTGTCCTGTCGCGGGAACCGGACGGCCTTATCACCGCGCCCATCGTTACCCTCTGGCCTCTGCTTGAACAGGTCCGTTCCCGGCGTGTTCCCTCTGTCTTTGTTGACTCCGACTTTCCCGAAATGGAAGCGGTCTCTACCATAAGCCAGGATCCGCTGCGGGGGGGCCGCCTTGCCGGAAGGCTTCTGCATCTTTTTACCGGAACGCGTGAGCGGCCCGCCGCCGTACTTGACGTCCACAGTCTGGACTACAACATTATCCGCCGCCGGGACGGTTTTTTGGGCTACGCGGCGGAGCGGGGCTTTCCCGCGGTGGTCAAGGAATACGCCCGGGAAGAGGAACTTTCCCGCGAAGAAATCGCCCGGTTTTTGGCGGAGCATCCCCGTCTTTCGGGGATGTTTGTTACCAACTGCCTGGCGCACCGCGCCGCCCGGGCGGTGCGGGAAATCAGGCCGGAAAAGGACCTGGCCATCATCGGGTACGATCTGATTCCCGGCAACCGGGAGCTTTTGCGGGAAGGATATATCGACGCGATCATTTCCCAGCGCCCGGAGGAGCAGGGGCGGCGCGCCGTGGAAAATCTTTACCGTCATATTGTGCTGGAAGAGCCGGTGGAGAGGCGGATAGACATTCCGCTGGACATTTACCTGCGGGAGAACATTCCCGAAAACGGCGCGGAAAGCCTTTCGTTTGACGCGCCGGCGGGGGAACCCTTTTTTTCCGGGAAAACGGAGTAACCGGCCTTTTTCGCGGGGTTTTTTTCCACGCCGCCGCCGGGTGTTTTTCCCGCGCCGTCTGCCGCGTATCGCCCATCGCGCGGTAATTTTTCGAAGCCGTCTGTCATGCGCCGGTCCCCGCGCGGTAATGTGCTATAACCGTCCATCGTTCATGGTGAAGCGTCCGGCGATGTGCCGTATCCGTACCGGATTTTATGCCGGATAGACGTGCGGTTTCATAAAACCGTCAAGAGATTTTTCAACGCCATCAAGAGATTTACCAAAACCGCCAAGAGATTTTATAAAAAGATACGGCGGTTTACCGGCCTTGACCGCGCCGTTTTCCCGCGCGGCGCGGCGGTCCTTCGGCTTTGCCAAACGGCAGGTTGAGAAGACCGGGACGCGCCCTTCGGCTTCCCATGCGCCGCGCGCTATCGCTGGCCGTAGTAGGCGTTGGGGCCGTGTTTGCGTTCCCAATGTTTTCGGATCAGGTGTCCGGGAAGCGGCGCGGCGGCCGGATCCAGCGTCAGTGTGTACAGGGCCATACGGCAGATTTCCTCCAGAACCACGGCGTGGTAGAGCGCCTGTGCGGCGCTTTTCCCCCAGGTAAAGGGGCCGTGCCCGGCTACCAGTACCATCGGCATTTCCGCGCTGTCTTTTTTAAGTTCCCGGAAGGTCCGCACGATAAGATTGCCCGTCTCGCGCTCGTAATGGCCGCGTGTCGCCTCCTCGTCCATGAGCGGCGTGCAGGGAATGGCTTCCGCCCCGTGGTCGGCGTGCGTGGTCCCGTACACGGGAACGCTTTTCCGCGCCTGGGCAAAGGCCACGGCGTGGGCGGAATGGGTGTGGGTGATGCCCCGGAGCGCCGGAAATTCCCGGTAAAGCACCCGGTGCGTCTCCGTGTCGGATGAGGGGGAAAGGTCTCCCGACACGATTTTGCCCTCAAGGTCCACCACCACCATGGAAGCGGGCGTGAGCGCCTCATAAACCACGCCCGACGGTTTGATGGCAAAGAGCGCTTTGTCCGGATCAAAGGCCGATACGTTTCCCCATGTGTAGAGCGCGAGGCCCCTTTGGGGAATCTCCCGGTTCGCTTCAAAGGCTTCTTCCCGGAGTGTTTGATACGGGTCCATGTATTCTTCCTTTACGGTGTTTTCCGTGTTATCAGCGCCGCCCGCTTGACCAGTAGGCTTCGTTCCGGCGCAGTTCGTCCGCGAAACGCCCGCTTTCCGTGTTCCCGTCAATCAGGACACATTCGATATCCATGATTTCCGCCCAGTCCCGGAAGTATTCGGCGGAGAGGGCGGGGGCGTATACCGCGTGGTGGGTTCCCCCGGCCAGGATCCACGCTTCCGCCGCGCCGGCAAGGGAGGGTTTGGGCCGCCAGAGCGCCCGCGCCACGGGAAGGCGGGGCATGGCGTTTTCGATGGCAATGCCTTCCACCTCATTGACAATCATTCTGAAGCGGTCCCCCAGGCTGATAAGCGTGGCGAGCACGGCCGGTCCCGGCGCCCCGTCAAATACGAGGCGGGCGGGGTCCGCTTTGCCGCCGATTCCCAGGGGATGTACCTCAACGCGGGGTTTTCCTGCGGCAATGCTGGGGCAGACTTCCAGCATGTGCGCTCCCAGGGCCGCTTCTTTGCCCGGTTCAAAGTGATACGTATAATCTTCCATAAAAGAAACGCCGCCGGGAAGTCCCGCCGCCATGACTTTTGCCGCGCGGAGCAGCATGGCTTGTTTCCAGTCCCCCTCCGCGCCGAATCCATAGCCCTGTTCCATAAGGCGCTGTACGGCAAGGCCGGGCAGTTGGGGCAGTCCGTGAAGATCCTGGAAGGTTGTGGTAAAGGCCCCGGCGTTTTCCGCGCGGAGCATTTCCGTAAGGGCGAGTTCAATGCGGGCCTGTTCCAGGACGGCGGTACGCCCCGCGCCGGAAGCGGCAAGGCCGGCGGCGAATTCGTAGCGTCCGGCGTATTCCCGCGCCAGGTTTTCGGCGGCGGCGACGCTGACCGCGTTATACCCCGCCGCGAGGTCCCCGATGCCCCAGGTGTTTATCTGCCAGCCGAACTTGATCTGCGCCGCTACCTTGTCCCCTTCGGTAACGGCGACTTCCCGCATATTGTCTCCCAGACGCATCACGGGCGACACGATGCCGTCCATGCGGGCACAGGCGGCGCGCATCCATACCCCGGTACGGCGGCGGACGGCCGGATCTTTCCAGTAACCGGCCACAACCGTGCGGGGAAGGCGCATCCGCGCAAAGATATGTCCGTGTTCCCGGTCGCCGTGGGCGGATTGATTGAGGTTCATAAAATCCATGTCGATGGACGCCCACGGAATATCCCGGTTAAATTGGGTATGCAGATGCAGGAGCGGTTTCTTGTTTGCCGCAAGTCCCTGTATCCACATTTTGGACGGCGAAAAGGTGTGCATCCAGGTAATGATGCCCGCGCAGTCTTCCGCCGCGTTGGCTTCGGCAAAGAGGCGGCGGATCAGGGCGGGCGTTATGGCCACGGGCTTTAATACCAGTTTTCCCGGCAAAAGGGGATCGGCGGCCAGGTCTTCCGCCATGATCCGCGCATTGGCCGCCGCCTGCCTCAGGGTTTCTTCCCCGTAAAGGTCCTGGCTTCCCACGATAAACCAAAATTCATAATCCTTGAGCGCTTTCACCATAAACTCCTTTGCGCGTCCGCGCCGCGCTTATTTGACCAGATGATCCACCGCGGCCTGTTCAATGGCAAGCCCCGCGGTGTATCGTTTCATAAATTCCCGGAAACCGGCCGTATCGCCGGGGTCCGCGGTAACGGTTTCTCCCGTTTCTCCGGCGAAAACGTCCGCGGACAGAAAATCCTCAAGCGTTTTGCCGTCCCCGCGCCGCAGGTAGGCGGCCAGAAGCGCGATTCCCCAGGCGCCGCCCTCCCCGGCGCTCTCCATGACGGCTACGGGGGTTTCCAGCGCCGCCGCCATAAGCCGCTGACCCACGCCTTTTGTCTTGAAAAGGCCGCCGTGGCCCAAAAGCCGGTCCAGTTTGACCTGTTCCTTTTCCGTCAAAATATCCATGCCCAGTTTGAGGGTGGCGATGGCGGAGAAGAGAAGGGTCCGCGCCAGGTTTGCCAGGGTAAAGCGGCTTTCCGGGGTACGGACCAAGAGGGGGCGGCCTTCGGCAAGGCCCGTTACCGGTTCCCCGGAAAAGTAATTGTACGCAAGGAGGCCGCCGCCGTCTTTTTCCGCCTTGAGCGCCATGCCGTAGAAGGCGTCGTAGAGGGCGGGCCGGCTTATCTCCGCTCCGGCAAGCGCGGCAAGTTCCTCGAACAGGGCAACCCAGGCGTCCAGATCGGACGTGCAGTTGTTGCAGTGGGCCATGGCGACGGGTTTTCCCGCCGGGGTGGTAACCAGATCGATTTCCGGGTATACCCGGGAAAGCCCTTTTTCCAGCACCGCCATGGCAAAGACGGACGTGCCGGCGGAAATATTCCCGGTCCGTTCCGCCACGCTGTTGGTGGCGGCCATGCCGGTGCCCGCGTCTCCCTCCGGGGGGCAGAGGGGAATGCCCGGCCGGAGCGCGCCGGACGGGTCCAGCAGGGCCGCGCCGCCCGACGTCAGCACGCCCGCGTCTTCCCCCGCGCGGAGAACGCCCGGAAGGATGTCCGGGAGCTTCCAGTTAAAGCCGCCTGCAAGGCCGGCAAAGGAGTCGAGCATGCGCGGGTCGAATCCCCGCGCATCCACGGGGAACATCCCCGAAGCGTCCCCGATGCCGAGGACGTTTTTCCCCGTCAGTTTCCCGTGGATATAACCGGCCAGCGTGGTCATAAAGGCAATATCCTTGACATGATCCTCGCCGTTCAGCATCGCCTGATACAGGTGGGCAATGCTCCAGCGCTGGGGAATGTTAAAGCCAAACCGGGCGGTTAGTTCCCGGGCGGCTTTTTCGGTCATGGTATTGCGCCAGGTGCGGAACGGGACCAACTGGCGGCCGTTTTTATCAAAAACGAGATACCCGTGCATCATCGCGGAAACGCCGATGGCCCCGGCTGTGTGGAGAACCGCGCCGTACCGGTCTTTTACTTCCGCCGCCAACGCGGAAAAGCAACGCCCCAGCCCCGCCTCCGCGTCTTCCAGACGGTAAGTCCATATCCCGTTTTCCAGCCGGTTTTCCCAGGCGTGGGCGCCTGACGCAAGCGGCGCGTAATCGTCCCCGATCAACACGGCTTTGATGCGGGTAGAGCCCAGTTCTATGCCCAGGCTCGTTTTTCCTTCCCGGATTGCCTGTTTTGGTTCCATAACCGGACCATTATACCGTTTTGGCGGAACGGCGTTTAGAGTACAGGTCAAAGGCCACCGCGGACAAAAGCACGAATCCTTTTATCCCCTGCTGCCAGTCGGTACTGACGCCGATGATGGACATGCCGTTGTTGAGGACCCCGATAAAGAGGCCGCCCACCACGGCGCCGATAATGGTGCCGATGCCGCCTGAAACCGCCGAGCCGCCCACATAACAGGCGGCGATGGCGTCCATTTCAAAGTTTTGTCCCGCCTTGGGCGTGGCCGCGTTGAGCCGCGCCGCAAAAACCAGCGCCGCGATGGAAGCGAGAACCGCCATATTGGTATAGATCCAAAACATAACCCACTCGGTCTTTATCCCCGACAGTTTTGCCGCTTTCGCGTTGCCTCCCAGCGCGTAGATGTGGCGGCCCTGTACGGTTCTGGACGCCACAAAGTGATAGCCCAGAATCAAGAGTCCCAGCACGACCAGGATATTGGGAAAACCCCGGTACAGGGCAAACACCACGGTAAAGGCCATGAGGACCAGCGCGATGGCCGCGACTTTGAGCGCCCAGATGCCGCCGGGGAGTACCTCGAAGCTGTATTCCTTTTGTTTTTTCCGTTTGCGGATCTCTCCGGCTATGATACAGGCCACAATTACCAGCCCGATGAATATCGAGAAAAGATGCAGCGTCGCGCCGCCGATGGTCAGCCCGCCAAACGGATCGGGGATATACCCCGACGCGATTACCTGAAATTCCCTGGGGAAGGGCGCCTTGGTCTGCCCCTGGAGAATTACCTGCCCGAGTCCCCGGAATACGAGCATCCCCGCCAGCGTGGCGATAAAGGGAGGCACACGGACAAACGCAATCCAGAAGCCCTGCCACATGCCGATAAGCGCCCCGGCAAGCAGGGCGAGAAACATGGTAAGGAAGGGATTCATGTGCATATCCACGATCATCACGCCGCAGATTGCCCCCACGAAGCAGACCACGGAACCCACCGAAAGATCCACGTTGCCGGTCAGGGTGCAGAGCAGCATCCCCACCGCCAGAATAAGTACATAGCTGTTTTGGAGTACCAGATTGGTCAGATTCACCGGCCGGAAGAAAATACCCCCGGTGAGGATGCCAAAGAAGATCATGGCCGCCACCAGGGCGATGACCATGCCGTATTGCCTCGCGTTTTTCTTTAACAGCGCAAACAAGGTATTCATGCTCTCTCCTTAATCCATGTCAATTGAGCCTGTTCCAAAACCGGTTGTTTTGTCACAGGCTCTTGCAGTTTTTCGGCCTGTAGCCTGCAAAACTGCGAATTTTAAGGAAGCTGTTCCAAAAACTGAAGTTTTGGAACAGCCTCAATTGGACAAAATATGACGCATAATCGCTTCCTGCGTCGCGGTTTTCCCTTCCAGTTCGGCGGTGATCCGCCCCTCGCTCATCACATATATCCGGTCGCTCATGCCGATAATCTCCGGCAGTTCGCTGGAGATGAGAATACAGGCCATGCCCTGGGCCGCCAAATCATTGATGATCAGGTAGATTTCGTGCTTGGCCCCCACGTCGATGCCCCGGGTCGGCTCGTCCAGAATGAGGATGCGGGGATCGGAAAAAAGCCACTTTGCCAGCACCACTTTTTGCTGGTTGCCCCCCGAAAGGTTTCCGGCAAGCTGCAAAATCGACGGGGTTTTGGTTTTCAGTTTTGTCCGGTACCGTTCCGCCGCGGACACTTCCTCATGTTCGTCAATCACGTTTGCCCGGGCTATCTTTCTGAGTTTTGCCAGGGTGGTATTTTCTCGTATGGATTCGATCAGTACCAGGCCGTATTCCTTGCGGTCTTCGGTAACATAGGCAAGGCCCTGTTCAATGGCTTTGGGAATGGAAGAAAGATTTACCTCGCTGCCGTTGATCAGGGTTTTGCCGCTTATGCCCACCCCGTAGTACTTGCCGAAAATACTGGTAGCCAGTTCTGTCCGGCCCGCCCCCACAAGGCCCGCAAGCCCTATAACCTCTCCGGCGCGGACGGCGATATTTACCCCGTCGAGTTTTTTCCGCTCCGGGTCATCGGGGTTATAAACCGTCCAGTCCTTTACCTCAAAGACCACGTCCCCGACGGGGTTGTTCCGCCGGGGAAAGCGGTCGGTGATTTCCCGGCCCACCATGCCCCGGATGATACGGTCTTCGCTGATCGACGCGGCCCCCGCGGCGTCCCGCGTTACTTCCAGCGTTTCCACGGTTTTCCCGTCCCGGATAATCGTTATCCGGTCCGCCACCGCCGCCACTTCGTTCAGTTTGTGGGAAATCAGCACTGAGGAAATATTGTGCTGATCCCGCAGTTCAAGGAGTATGCGTAAAAGCTGCTCGCTGTCATTTTCGTTAAGCGCCGCGGTCGGCTCATCAAGGATCAGAATTTTGGCGTCTTTGGCCAGGGCCTTGGCGATTTCCACGAGCTGCTGTTTTCCCACGCCCAGCTTGTTGACGCTCATATTGGGATTTTCGTTTAAGCCCAGCTTGTGCATATAGACAAGGGCGTCGTCCCGTGTTTTGTCCCAGTCGATAATATTGAAGCGCGCCCGTTCGTCTCCCAAAAAAATATTTTCCGCGATGGAAAGGTAGGGGCTTAGGGCGAGTTCCTGATGAATGATCACGATTCCGGCTTTTTCGCTCTGTTTAATGCCGGTGAAAACGCAGGATTTACCGTCAAAGACAAGCTCGCCGTCATAGGTTCCGTGGGGGTGCACCCCGGAAAGGATTTTCATCAGCGTGGATTTACCCGCGCCGTTTTCCCCCACCAGCGCGTGAATCTCGCGCCGCCCTACCAGAAGATTCACCTTGTCCAGGGCCTTTACCCCCGGAAAGGTCTTGGTAATATTCTTCATTTCAAGCAACACGCCTGGATCTGACATATATTCCTCCTCGCATAAAAGCGGGCGCCCTTTTTTCAAATCTTCCGGGCTTTGAAAAAAGGGGCAGCCCAAACCGGCGCGCCGCTTCGGAGCGGATACGCGAGCCTGTATCCGTACCGTCCCGGCGCGACAGCATCCTGTTACAGCCCCAGCGCCGCGGCGGTGTGATAGCCGGTATCAACCACCGCGGTCATGAGGTTCTCCCGCGTTACAATAACCGAATCAAGCAGCAGGGACGGCACAATTTTGGCGCCGTTGTTGTAGCTTGAGGTGTCCAGCCCGGTGGGAGTTCCGCCCTTCATCAATGTATCCACGAGCGAGACCGTAGCGGCGCCCAGGGTGCGGGTATCCTTGAGTACCGTGGCGTACTGTTCGCCGGCCAGAATGGACTTGCAGGAAGCGACGATGCAGTCCTGCCCGCCCACGACGGGAAGCGGCTTGCCGGGCGTACTGCCGTAGCCTACCGCCTTGGCGGCTTCAAGACAGGCCAGGCTGATAGGATCGTAGGGTGAAAGGATCCCGTTCAGGACCACATTGCCTGAATAATAGGCCGAGAGGAGATTTTCCATGCGCTTCTGGGCTTCCGCGGCGTCCCAGCGGAGGGTGCCGATTACCGTCCGTTCAATCTGTCCCGAAGGCACCTTGAGTACGCCCCGGTCAAAGTAGGTTTTAAGCCTGTCCATGGCGCCCTGATAGAAACCCACGGAATTGTTGTCGTCGGGGGAACCGGCAAAGAGTTCCACAATCACCGGATTTGCGGCGGTTGCCTGATCGAGCTTAAGGCCCTGAATCAGGATTTCGCCCATCTGCCCGCCGACTTTGTAGTTATCGAACGATACATAATAATCCACGTTGGGGGACTGCATCAGAAGCCGGTCGTAGGAAATGACGGGGATTTTCGCCGCCGCGGCGTTGGCCAATTGGTTGGAAAGGGCCGAGCCGTCGATGGACGCGATAACCAGGCACTTGACGCCTTTGCTGATCATATCGTCAATCTGGCGGGCCTGGGTGGGAATATCGTCATCCGAGTACTGCAAATTCACGGTATAGCCCAGCTTTTCCAGGCCGTCCTTGATCGCGCTGCCGTCTTTGAGCCACCGTTCTTCGGACCGGGTCGGCATGATTACGCCGACAGTATTTTCCGCGCTCTTGTTTCCACTACAGCCCGCGGCAAGCAGTAGTCCGGCCAGGACGGCAAAGACGATTCGTTTCTTCATACAATTCCTCCATATCATCATTTATTGAGTTGAGTTAACGTACACGCTGCGTTAACGTACACATACGGTACCATGGAATTTTACCCCTGTCAAGTTTTTTTTTCACAGTTTTTTCACATTTGTTGAAAATAAACCCGATAGATTTGTCTGTATGAACGCAAGAGAATCCTTCGTGGTCCACCTGCGCCCCGCAGCGGAAGGGGATTTTAAGCGTAAGCGGGAGTTTGA
>JAITGJ010000159.1 GCA_031280705.1 Spirochaetaceae bacterium | reverse complement strand
GCCCAACGTCCCCGCAAAAGAGCGCCCGGTCAGTAACGCCGTGCGCGGTCCTGCCGGAGAATTGCGGGGTTTTTTGCCTCCGGCAAAAAACCCAAGCCCAAGCCGCAGAGCGGCTTGGGTACGGACGCGGCCTACATCAACTGGGGCGTGGTTATGCCGCAAAACCGCGAACGCTCCCCCGTCAGCTAGCCCGCACACGGCTCTGCCCAACGTCCCCGCAAAAGAGCGCCCGGTCAGTAACGCCGTGCGTGTGGCCCCGCAGGGAGTGCTCAAGCCTCAACGGGGCTTGAGCATGCGGCATAGTTTTTGTACAGATAGCGTTTTATCTTCCGCTGGGCGTTCATTTCGAATTCCTCCCGGCGCAGGGTAAAATCGCTTATTTTTTTATAGCCCGGCAGCGTCCGGTTTACCGCCTCGATTTCCTGCTTGATAAGGGGCCGGATAAACTCATCGGAAAGGTCCGCCCCCGGATGGTCCTCGCCCAGCGCCTCGAAATTCGGCGCCACCACGGCGAATATCAACTCGTTTTCGTTGCGCGCCGTTTCCCGCCGCCCCATGACAAGTATCTGCCCCACGATCCGCGATCCGTCAAAATGGGATTCAATTTCTTCGGGGTAGATATTTTTTCCGCCCGACGTAACGATAAGGTTTTTTTTGCGCCCGTTGATATAGATAAATCCGTCGTCATCAAGGCGGCCCAGATCGCCGGTGAGGAGCCAGCCATCGGGCGTGATAACTTCCGCGGTGGCCTCGCTGTTCTCAAAATACCCCAGCATGATACTGGGCGAGCGGATCGCGATTTCACCCAGGCCGTTCGCGTCCGGGTCCACGATTTTTACTTCGGTATATTTGACGGGCAGCCCCACCGACGGGTTGTTTTTGTGGCGCGGGAGATTCACGCTGATGAGGGGGCTATTTTCGCTCATCCCGTATCCGTGGACAATATTGAAGCCGAACGAGTCGAAAAAGTCCGCGGTTTTTGTGCTGAGCGCGCCGCCGCCCGCGACCATGATCCTGATGGACGCAAGGCCCGCCTTTTTGCGGATAAAGCGAAACACCGTTTGGCCCCACTCAAAGTTGCCCCGGTTTGCCTTTTTGAGGGCGATTTTCCGGAGGATGTCCAGCGCCCCCCGGAGCGGCGGGAACAGTTTCCGGTAACCCGCGGCGATGCCCGCCATCACCTTGTCGCAGAGGAGCGGAACGGCGATCAGGAAGGTGCCGCCCGCGTCCCGTATATCGTCAATGACAACTTTGCCCACCAGTTTTTCCACGATGATCGTGGCCGCGCCCACGGAAAGCGGCGCAAGAAAGGAACAGGTGGTGGGATAGGTATGATGCAGGGGCAGCACATTGATGAACACATCCTCCATCGTGGGCCGGAGGCTCAGTATGGCCGCGTTGACGTTGGCGATGATGCCCCGGTGGGAGAGGGTTACGCCCTTGGCAAAGCCCGTGGTTCCGGACGTAAAGACGATAGAGGCGGGATCGCGCTCGCCGGTTTCGTCCACGCCGGGAAGGTGTGTTTCCGCGCCCGCGCCAAAGTCCGCGAAGGCCGGCGTCCCGTCCGCGCTGATGCAGGAAAGCGCGTCAAGCCGGATGCCCGCCGCGGCAAGGGAAGACGCGAAATTCTGTTTACGGGCGGAATAGAAAAACGCCCGCGCACGGGTAAGGCGGATGATATTTTCACATTCTTTTTCCGGCGCGAGAAAGTCTACCGGTACGATGACGCACCCGGCGATAAGCGTCCCAAGCCACACGGCCATCCATTCGGGGCGGTTTTCCGCCCACAGAACCACCCGGTCCCCCTTTTGCAGGCCCGCCGCGAGGATCCCGTGGGCAACGCGCCTGCATTCGGCCTGGAGAAAGCGGAATGACCAGGTGGAAAAGTCCTTCTGTCCGCCTGCGCGGTATAAAATGGCGGTCTTGTCCTGCCATTTCGCGGCGATGGCGTCAAGCCATGCGGTAAAATTCGGATACGGCATATCCGGCCAACCGGCAAGATACTCTTCAGGTTTCAACATATTCATCATCATAAACACATTTTGAATTTTTGTCGAGTAAAAAACGCGTTTTTTTGCAACCAAAACAGCTTTCTTGTGTCGAAATCAAATTTGTCTAATGGAAAAGACGCTGTTTAGGGCAACGCTGATTGCGCCATATATGGCGAATTCCCGGTTGAATAAATCAGTGCTTCCTTAGAGCCAGAGGTATACCCGGTGAAGCTGGCCGCAGAGGAGCCAGGCGCCCGCCGCGAGCAGCAGAAGCCCCGGGAGCGGCGTAACCCAGGTGTCGGAGCGGAGCAGGATGCTCCGGCCCACAAAGGCGAGAAAGGCGCCGGCCCCGGCGGTAACGAACTCCCGCGAACCCCGGCTATGGGCGGACACGACAAAACTCAGCGCGCCGGTAACGCCCGCGCTTATCTCGATGATGAGGATCATGGAATTATAGCCGCTTTGGAGGCAGAGGCTCGTGTCCCAGGAAAGGCTGTCCAGGGGCATATTGAGGGCGATGACGAGGCCCGCAAGCACAATCACCAGAATGATGTTTGCCTGCCGCCGCGCGTCAAGGCCCGCGGCGCAGATCCCCGCGGCAAAAAGCGAAAAGAGTCCCGCGGAACGGGCAAAGAGGAGGGCGCGCGCGGCCATGACGCCGAACACGCCGGGCAGATTCCACGCCCGCATGAGGGGGATCATGATGCGGGCGGATTCCAGCGCCAGGGAAAACACAAAAAAAACGACAAAGATAAGTTCGCTCGCGGCGGTTTTCTCAAAGTAGTACAGGATCAGGATCAGGCCGCCCATCGCGAACAAAAGGCTCGCCGCCATGGAAACGGCGGGCGCCCAGGGCGCGGGGGGAAAGAAGCGCGCCGCGAGAGCCGGAAAAAGGCCCGGTGTCCGCGCCGCCGCGCGGGAGACCGCCTCCGGCATCCAGGACAGCGCCCGGCTCGCGGCCAGCACGGTCAGTACGGAAAGGCCCGCCGCAATCACTATCCCGGCACGGATCACATTGTTGCGGCTTGAAATGGTCATGTCCCCATTGTAGGTCATTTACCCCATCTGCTCAAGGCGGAAAAATTTCCCTCCGATATTGAAGGGAAGGGAGCGTTTGATTATTCATGCCTGGAAACGAATAAACAGACGCCGCCTTAGAGCCTGTTCAAAATCTGGAATTTTGGCGTTGCAAACGCCAAAATTCTACCTTGCAGGCTCCAAAAGAGCCGAAAATCGGGATTTTTGCGGTCTATTGACCGTAAAAATCTACAATTTGAACAGGCTCTTACGCGGCGGAATGGTCTCATCATGAGAAGGTGGAGGCCCTTCCGCTCAAAAATGCCCGGGAGCTTTTTATGATCCTGAAAAAACTGAAAAAATTTTTCTCTTTATGCGTCCTTTTAACGGTTGTTTTATGGAACGCCGAAGCGGGGGACACGTCCACCTATGTAGACCTTGGCTTTTCCGGGGACGGCGCGGTGTATATGTTCGGCCAGTACGGTATCCGGGGGGGCACTCTACGGCCCTGGGCCGAGCTGTACGCCGTCAACGTGGCCCGGAACAATTTTATCGCGGGCGGACGGCTTTCCTACACGCACAACGCCCCGGCTGAATCCGGGCAGGACGGCTCCGGCGCGTTCTACCGGCTTCTTACCACCAATACGGAACTGGCGAAACAGCACGGGGTGAATTTTCTTACCCGGGGGCGGCTCCTGTACGTGGGCCTGCTTGACGGCATAGAACGGGAAACCATTGATTTCCGGGATTTTGAGCGGGAAGTGGATTACCGGGCGACTATCGTTACCCGGACCTACGGCGTGGCCGCGGACCTTACCTCGTCTTTTCATATCGAACTGGAGCAGACCTGGCCGGGCCGCGGCCGCGTTACCCTGCGCGCCGGATCGCCTGATGTGCGCCGGTCCCGCATCACCACCTACCAGATACGCCGGGTGATCATGGCCCCCGATGACGGCGCCCTGATATTTGTCGTGGAGACCCGCTCCCCCGTATCATCGGGCCATGATATTCGCTATATGGTAGAAGCTTTATCGCTTGACCGCTAAGAGCCTGTTCAAAATCTGGAATTTAGGCGTTGAAAACGCCCACATTCTCCCTATGCAGGCTCCTAAAGAGCGCAACAATCGGGATTTTTACGGTCTATTGACCGTAAAATCCACAATTTGAACAGGCTCTTGGGATACCCCTACGCGCGTACTTTACCGGAAGGTAAAATGGGACTACCATGATCCGGTGAAAAAAAACGCGCCCGCTCTTTTTCTGTTTCAGCGTATCGCCGCTGGCGTTGCCGTGTTTTTTGCCGCCTGTTCCGCGCGGTTCCCGGCCGGGGGCCGCGCGGCGGGAGCGCCCACGGCGGCGGAGATACTCACCGCCGTCATGCCGGCGGCAATGGCCGACGGATACGTTAAAGTGGCGATGGTGCGGAACCTTGCGGCGGGGGATCATACCCGGCAATTTCTGGAAGGCGCGGCCGCGGAAGGCCGTGCGCTTGGTTTTACCGTGGACACATTTTTTACCGGCGGGGATGATGAAAAGTGTCGGCAGTTGATCGCGCGGATCAGCCGGGCCGATTATGACGGGCTTATCCTTTCCCACGGCGGCGCGGGCTTTACCGGGGAAACCCTCAGACCTGCGGTGGAACGGGGCGTTCAGGTGGTTACCTTTGACGCCCTGCCGTTCCGGGATTCCGCCGGGGCGGAGCAATTGCTGCCCGGCGTAACCAGCACGGCCCAGAACGATGAACGGCTTGCCCTTCTTTCACTTGACGCGCTTATCGAACACTTTGGCGGGCGGCGCGTAAAGGTGATCCGCATCTTTCCGGGGCCGGGCATTGCGCCGCTGGATCGCCGCCAGGAAGTATACGACGCCTATGTCCGCCAGGGCAGGATCGAGGAAGCGGCGCTGGTGATCCCCCGTGATTTCGCCTTTGCGCGGAGCGGCGTGCGGGAAGCCCTCGCGGCGGCGCTGAACCGCTTTCCGCCCGGTACCGTAGACGCTATCTGGGCGCCGTATGACGAATTTGCCAAGGGCTGCGTTGACGCCCTGGCCGGCGCGGGCCGGAAAGACATCGTGCTTGCCAGCATTGATATTTCCAATGACGATATCCGCCTGATGCTCGATCATGCGGACATCTGGCTCGCCGCCGCGGCCCTGGATCCCGCCGCCGGGGGGGCGGTGAATATGCGTATTCTTGCCGCGAAATTCGCCGGGGCGGCGACGCCTGAACGGTGGATATTTGATGTATACCTTGTGCGGACGGCGGACCTGGACCAGACGAGCAACATGGGGAATATCGCGGAGGTTCTCCCCCTCTGGGGCGCGGCGGCGGGTCTTTTTGACGGCTACCCCTGGATGGCCGCGCTGCGCGGCGCGCCGCCCGAAAAGGCCGCGTTCTCCGCGGGAAGGGCCGCCCGGTGAAGCTCAAGACCCGGATCCTTGTGGAAACTCTTTCGGTATCGCTCGCGTTTATCGCCATGCTGAGCGTCATGTTTTTCCTGTCCGTGGCGGGTATCCGGCATCGCGCGTTTGCGAATTCCGGGGGCCTGGGCGACCGGGCTGCGGAAATCAGCTCGCGGGCGCTTGAGGAGCGGGTAACGGAAAACAGCGCGCGCATTGCCCAGGATGTGGCGGTGATTCTGGACGAGAAACTGCTCAAAATTGAAAACCATACCCGCATGACCGCCGGCATCGCCGGGTCCATTTACACCCGCCGGGGGGCGTACCGGCCCCTTCCCCTGCGCGAAGTGCGTACCGGCGAGACGCCGGGGCGGGATCCCTATATACACGCCGCGCCCGGGGTTGATCTTTCCCGTATACGGGACGAGGCGGGCCTTGCGGGGAATATCGGCGACGTACTCCGGCAGATTACGGTGATTGAGCCGGGGATCACGACGAGCACCATTGGCGGCGAGGCGGGGTATATCATCGCTATGGATGCCTTTCCCTGGCCCCAGGCCGATTTTGACCCCCGCCGTTCCGCCTGGTACACCGGGGCGCGAGAGCGGGGAGACCTGTACTGGACCGGGATATACGCGGATCTCCGGGGGCGCGGTCCGGCCATTTCCGCGGCCATGCCCTTTTACGAAACGGACGGAGCGGGAGGCGGCGCGGTCTTCCGGGGTGTTGCCCGCAGTACGGTTCTCCTCTCCGATCTGACGCGGATCATTGAATCGGCGCGGGTAGGCCGCACGGGCTATCTGTTCCTCCTTGATGAATCGGGCATGAAACTTTTTTCCTCCGGAAGCGTCAGCGTCCGCCTTGACGGGAACGGGAATATTGTTGGTGAAAATTGGCTCGAAAGCGCCGTTCCCCGCCAGCGGAGCCTTGCCGTCAGCATGACGCTCGGGGCGGCGGGCATGACAGAGTGCGAGATAGACGGCGTGCGCGTGTACGCGGCCTACGCGCCGATCCAGACACTCGGCTGGAGCCTCGGCGTCGCCATCCCTGGCGAGGAGATTGCCGCTCCCGCCCGGCTTATCGGGGAGCAGATCCTCTCCCTTACCGGCGAAGCGGTAAGCGGCATGGACCGGTACATTGTACTCTGGGCGGGAATCATCGCCGCCATGGTGGTCCTGACCCTGCTTTTTGCGGCATTCCTCGCGGTGCGTTTTTCCTCGGCGGTAACGCGGCCCATCCTTCTGCTCCACGAAGGGGTACGGGAAGTAAGCGGCGGGAACCTTGACCGGGAAGTGATCATCAATACCGGAGACGAACTTGAACAGCTTGCCGCGTCATTCAACACGATGACAGAAAAACTGCGCGGGCATATCGCGCGGACGGCCGCCGCCACGGCGGAAAAGGAACGGATCGCCACGGAACTTGACGTGGCGGTGCGGATACAGACCAGCATGCTGCCCGTTGCCTTTCCGCCCTTTCCCGGTAAAGACAGTAATTTCGATCTTTACGCGGCGGTGTATCCCGCGCGGGAGGTGGGCGGGGATTTTTATGACTTTTTTTTTATTGATGATGATCATGTTGCAATTATTGCCGCCGATGTATCGGGAAAGGGAATTCCCGCATCGCTTTTTATGGCAATAACGCGGACCTTGATCAAAAACCATCTCCAGGGTGGCGAAGCCCTTGAGGAAGCCGTGCGGAAAACGAACCGCCAGCTTTCGCGCGGCAACGCGGCGGAAATGTTCGTAACGCTTTGGGCTGGGGTGCTTTCGGCGGCGGACGGAAAACTCACCTATATTAACGCCGGGCACACGCCGCCCCTCATCCGGCGGGGGAGGGGGCCGGCGGGCTTTCTCCGGTCTCCGCCGGATCTGGTTCTTGCCGGCATGGAGGATACCGCGTACCGCCGCCGGGAAACCCGCCTCGATCCGGGGGACATGCTGCTGCTCTACACCGACGGCATTACCGAGGCGGCGGACCGCGGAGAGAACTTTTACGGCCGGGAGCGGCTCCGGCGTTTTTTTGACGGCGTCCCTGCCGGCGGGGCGGACCTTTCCGCGCGGGAATACCTTGCCCGCCTGCGCGCGGACATTGCCGCCTTTGCGGACGGCGCGGAACAGTCCGATGACATTACCATGCTGCTCCTCCACATGAACCCGCAGCCCGCTTTTCGCGCCTTTGCCGCCGATACCGCGTGCCTTCCTGCCCTGATCGCCTTTATCGGCGGGGAACTGGACCGCGCCCGGGAAAACGGCTTTGCGCCGTGCCCGGACCAGGCGCGGGGCCAGATAGAACTTGCCGTGGAGGAAATTTTTGTCAACATTGCCCGGTACGCGTACCGGCCACTCGCCGAAGATGGCGTCGTCATTATCGGCGATGCCATTTCCGGGGAGACCGAAGATGGCGTCGATGATGGCGTCGCCATTAGTGGCGATGCTATTTCCGGGGAGACCGAAGATGGCGTCGCCATTATCGGCGATGCCGATAATGGCGGGGTTGAAGTAACCTGCGGCATCGCGCGGGCCGGGGACAAGACCGTGATGCGGGCGGCCTTTGCCGACACGGGGACGGCCTTTAATCCCCTGGAGCACGAGGACCCGGACATTACCGCGCCGCTTGCGGAGCGGGAGACCGGGGGCCTCGGTCTGTTGATTGTCAAGCGCACAATGGATACTATCATCTATAAATACGATGGCGGGAAAAATCGTCTTGTCATTACCAAATCCTGGTAAGGCGGCGGAGGCATTATCATGACCATACAATCAGAACGGCTGGATAAATCATCGCTGTTACTGTCGCTTTCGGGCCGTCTTGATACGGCGACGGCTCCGCAGCTTGAGCGGAAACTGAAACAGTGGGGCGACGACATCAAAAACCTGACGTTTGATTTTTCGGAGCTTACCTATGTTTCCAGCATGGGGCTGCGGGTGCTGCTGCAGACCCAGAAAGTCATGAACGCCACGGGGCGGCGTCTTGCCATACAGAATATTCCGCCCGCCGTGCGGGAAGTTTTTGAGATGACGGGATTTATCAGCCTGATGGCGCGGGAAGAAAAATTTGTCGTGATACGCAAGGACGAACCGGGCGGCGTTGTGCTTTCCCTTATCGGCCAGATGGACGAGGACGATGTGGCCCTTCTTGAAAACGAATTTGTGCACATCCGGAATGCCCATCTGATGCGGAAGGAAAACCTTCTGGTAACGCTGGATATGGAACGGCTGACATTTGTCTCAAACAGCGCCTGCCGGGCACTCAAGCAGGTGATCGCGGCCACGGCGTTTGAAAAACGGAATCTTGCCATGCGCCGCGCCGCGCCGGAAGTGTATTATACCCTCGCCTCCGAAGGGCTTGAAAATTACGCGGCACGGGAAGACGGGACTCCCTATGCCTGAGCCGCCAAACCGCGCGCTAAATCAGCAGCAGCAGTTTTGAAACTGCTGCTGCCCCCTGGGAAAAGTCACTCCGGTGTAAATTTTTATGCCGTAAAAATTAGAATTGTTCTGAAATTGAAGGTTCAGAACAACTTCCGCTTAAAATTGTTTTTTTTCCAAAAGTCAGCCGGTTTTTTGCGGCTGGCTCAGTATATTAGAACTGCCGGGAACCGCGCTGTTTCCGCGGCATGGACAGAAGCGGCGGCCGGCCGGGCCGTCTCATCTGCCCGGTATTTTTTTTTGAGGAGGTTCTCATGAACGCGGGAACTGAAGTAACCGGCGGGAATTTCAGGGCGGAAGTGCTTGATTCGCCGGTGCCGGTGCTGGTTGATTTCTGGGCCGAGTGGTGCGGCCCGTGCAGGGCGGTAAGCCCCATTCTGGAACAAATTGCACAGGATTACGCCGGGAAGATCAAGCTTTGTACCGTTAATGTTGACGACGAAGGAGATCTCGCCGGGCAACACGGCGTTGTTTCGATCCCGACCATCGTGGTCTACCGGAACGGGGAACTCGCCCGTAAGCACATCGGCGCGGCCCCCCGGGAAGTGCTTGAATCCCTCTTTACGGATCTGCTTGTAAAGGCGGAGTAGAGCCGCCAGGCCCAAAAGCCTCTGGCTTTTGGGCCTGGGTTTTTGCCTTCTGCAAAACCCCGCATTTGCCGCAGGGACTACCCCGGTCCGGTCCCGCCTTCGCCTTGCGCGGCCTTGCGGGAATATTTATAGTAGATTTATGAGCGCAAACACCCGGTATAAGGACAGCGTCTTCTC
>JAITGJ010000156.1 GCA_031280705.1 Spirochaetaceae bacterium | reverse complement strand
GGCGGATGTTCCCGTGATTACCCACCTTTGCCCGCCGGAAAATGCGGCGGACTTCCCCCTGCGGAAAACGTCGCCCGCGGGTGAAGACATTATCCGGGTGGTGGAAATCGCCGGGAATGATTTTTCGCCCTGCTGCGGAACACACGTCCCCTCAGCCGGCTGGATCGGGATGGTCCGCGTACTTGGAGCGGAAAAGTACAAAGGCATGACACGGGTAACGTTTATCGCCGGGCGGCGGGTCCTTCGTGATTCGCGGATGCTCCGGCAAAATGGCGAAACAATCTCCCGCGTCCTCAAAGTACCGGTGGCGGAAACGGGAGAAGCGGTCCTTGCGTTTGCCGGGAAAACGGCCGCCCTTGAAAAACAGGTAAAAGAGCTTATGACGGAGGCCGCGTACGTCCGGGCCGCCGCCCTTGTGGCGGAGGCGGGCCTTTCCGGTACGGCGGGAGCGGGCCGGGTTTTCGGGAAACTGTTCCCGGATACGGGGATGGAAGAACTCCTCACACTGGGGCGGGCCGCGCAAAACCTTACCGGGGCGGCGCTTGTTTTCGCCTCCGGGCGCGAGGCAAAATTTGCCGCTTTTTCCGCCGCAAAGGACGCGGACCTTAAAAGCATCCTTAAAGCGCGGATGGATGAAGCGGGCGGGCGCGGCGGCGGAAACGGCGGCTTTTTCCAGGGCGCGTTTTCTTCCGCCGGAGATTTGGCGCGATTTATGGAATCGCTGCCGAAACCATGAACCACAAAGGAGACACCATGAAAAGTATTTCTACCGCCCTGGGCGACGGCGGCGAAACAGACCTGCTGAGCGGCGAAAGAATTGCGAAGGATCACCCCCGCATCGAAGCGCTGGGCGATTTGGATGAACTGACCTCATTTTTGGGAGACGCGAAATGCGCCGCCACAAAAAGCCGCACGCGGGAAATTCTTGAAGCCCTGCAAACGGATCTGATGGGCCTGATGGGCGGCATTGCCCTCTCGTCCGAAGCGGCGGCGAAAGAGAATTTCACCGTAAAGGCGGAACCCGCCGAAAACCGGATACGGGACTGGGTACATGAATTCGAGGCCGCCCATCCCCGGACCGGGTTTGTGCTGCCGGGGCAAACCCCCGCCGCCGCGAAGATCGATATTGCCCGCGCGGCCGCCCGCCGGGCCGAACGGCGCGTTATCGCCCTGAACCGCCTTGAGCCGGTAAGTCCCGCGGTCAGAAGTTACCTCAACCGGATTTCTGACCTGCTTTACGTACTGGCCCGGCACGAGGAAGATTAGCGTCGGCGTTTCCGGGGTTTTCCGCGCGGGCGGCGGCCGGGCGGTACATGAGACGTGTTCCAAAACTGAAGTTTCAGAACAGCTCTATTACGAAGGCGGCTGTTGGGCATAGACAGCTTTGCCGCCATCATCTACTATAGGAGCAGGTGAATAAAAAAATTGAGGGAGTGGCCTTCGATCTCGATGGAACGCTCTACTCCAACGCCCTGTTTTACCTGCGTGTTTTCCCCGTGGTCCTGCGCCATTGGCCGCTCATGCTGGCCATGAACAAGGCGCGAAAAATCCTGCATGGAGCCGGTCCCCCGGGCGCGGCGCTTCCAGATTTCCCGCCAGAGCAATTTTACGACATTCAGGCCGGTCTTATGGCGCAGTTTCTCAAAAAAGAGCGCGATGAGATAAAGGCCCGCGCGGAGCGGTATATCTACCGGCGCTGGGAGCCGATTTTTGGGCGGCTTCCCCTGTTTCCCGGCGTTATGGAAACCCTCGCGGCGTTACGGAATGCGGGCGTCCGCCTCGCCCTGCTCTCTGACTTCCCGCCCGAAACAAAACTCGCCAACTTTGGCATCCGCGCGTTTTGGGACGTGGTGCTCTGTACCGAAGTGATAGGCCGCCTCAAGCCGGACCCGCTTCCCTTCCGGGTGCTGGCGGAGCGCATGGCGCTTCCGCCCGAAAAAATCCTTTATGTGGGAAACAGTGTTCGTTACGACATCCGGGGCGCGAAAGCTGCGGGCATGAGCGCCGCCTGGATACGGCCGTCGCTGTTCCGGGGCGCAAAAGCCGGCGGCGGCCCGGGCGGCAAACGGTCCGGCGGGGCGGATTTTGTGTTCACCGGCTATCGCCAATTGGCGGCATTTGTGCTACGTTAGTACAAATGAGCTTTTTTTCAGCCGGGAATCTCCTGACGCTGGGCATTATCGCCCTCGCATTTATCCTGTACCACCAACTTACCCGGCGCAGTGGGCCGGGCCTCAGTAAACTCAGGGAGTATGTCAAGGCGCAGAAGGAAGAACTCGCCGCCTTTGTGGCTGAAAAAGAGACCGCCGTCCGGGATTTGGGGACAATTCTCGACGTTGATCAAAAATCCGCGGCGGAACTGCTCAACCGCATCAACCTGACCAGCGCCGATTTGAAACAGAAAGCCGCCGCAATCGCCCAGATTGACGAACGGATTACCGCCTACGACAGCGCGCTGGAAGAATTGATCCGCATGACCGGGCGGGTCGAAGAAAACATGAAGCGCATCCAGGATGAGGAAGCGTTTGTGGAGTCCGCGGCAAAACTTACCGGCGAGGCCCGGACAAAACTTGACGCGCTGGAAAAGGAACTTGCCGGGGCCGGGGCGCGGTTTGAGGCGGAGAGCGGGGCGGCGCTGGAAAAGGCCGTTGACTCCGCGCTGAGAGACTGCAAATCTTCCGTATCGGATTTGGAAAGTACCCTCGAAACCATGGGCCGCCGGGTGGATGACCACCGGGAAGCGGTGGAACGGCTTGAGCGGGACCGGGAAGAAAATTTCGCGGCGGCCGGGGAAGCGATCCGCGCCAACCTCACAAAAGCCGGTGAGACTATTGACGGCGCGCTTGCCGAGGCGGAGACGCGCCTCCGCGCGGCGCTGGACGGGGCGCTGGCCGAAGCGGGACAGAAAGCCGACAAAATGGAAGACGCGGCGCTCTCCAGGCTCCGCGAACAGGCGCTGGAGCGGGTAAAGCGGTATCAGGAAATTGTAGAAGAACGGCTCAAGGGGTATCAGGACAGCACCAAAACCCGCCTTGCCGAAGCGCAGGATTTGGTGCGGGACTTCCGGGAAGCCTGGCGGAAGGAAAGCGGGGAAATTGAAGCGAAGGGCCGCGCCTGGCACACGGAAATGAGCGGACACATCGCGGGCCTTGAGCAGCGCTTCCGCGATCTTGAAAGCCGCGTAAGCGGCGAGACAAACGGCCTGGAACAGCGCCTTGAGGAAACACTGGCAGACGCGAAGGCCCGGGCGGAAACCCTTGCCGGGGCGGAACTGGCCGCCTGGCGGGCCGCCGTTGCCGATGAGGAAAGCCGTTTCCGCGCCCTGATCGCCGAATGGCAAAATCAGGCTGAAACGGAACTTGCGCACCTTGAGGCCGCCGCCGGAGACAGCCTTGACGCATGGCGCCGCACCCTGACCGGTGAAACCGAACGGAACCACGCCTTTCTTGCCGAACGGGACGCCGCCCTTGCCGAAAACATCGCGGCGCGGGAACAGGCGTTTCATGACGCCATTACCGCGCTTGAAACACGAGTCCAGGCGGCGCGCGCCGGCATTGAGGAAACCATCGTCCGCGCCGAATCGCTTGCCGGAGCGGGACTGGAAGACGCCATGACAAAAGCGCGGGCCGGCGCGGAAGGGGAATTCGAGCGCTGGCGGGAGGCCGCCACAGAAGGGCATGATCGCTGGCGGACCGGTTTTGAAACGGACGCCGCCGCGTGGCGGGAAAAAGCGGCGGCGGACAGCGCCGCATTCCGGCAGAATATTGAAAACACCAATACTGCGTGGCAGGAACATATTGTAACAAACAACGCCGCGTGGCAGGAAAAAATCACGGCGGATAATGACACATTCCGGCATCATCTTGAAAACACCGCCGCCGCGTGGCAGGGCGAAGTTACGGCGGGCAATGCATCTTTCCGCAGTACGCTTGAAACGGACAATACCGCATGGCAGGAAAAAATCACGGCGGATAATATCACATTCTGGCATAATGTTGAAAACATCAATACTGAATGGCGGGAAAAAGCCAAAGCGGACAATGATGCGTTCCGGCAGGATATTGAAAACACCAATACTGCGTGGCGGGAAAAAACCGAAACAGGCAGCGACGCTTTTCGCGGCACGCTGGAAACGGACAACGCCGCATGGCAGAACCGCCTGGACAGTGATTTCTCCCGCTGGCGGGCGGACATGGAAACCGCATGGGCGGAACTCAGGGATCACGCTGATACGGATTACCGGGAACTCAAAAACGCGCGGGAAATTGAAGACGCCGAATGGCGGCGGGTGGAAGCAGCGTGGCGGGAAATTTCAGGCGGCATCACGGAAACGCTGGACGGCATGAAAGAGCGCCTTGACAGGGCGGAACGCGAAAATGTTGAAACCACCGGCAATTTACGGGAATCCCTTACGGCGTCCGCGGCGGAACTGCGGGAAGCGCTTGCCACCCTGGCCGGCGAACTCCGCACCGCCTGGGAATCGTCCTCCACGGAACTGCGGGACGCTCTCGAAAAAACTTCCGCCGAAGCGCGGGAAAACCTTATCACTATGGAAACCGGCCTCCGTTCCGCCCTTGCCGCTTCCGGCGCGGAACTTCACCAATCCCTTGCCGATACGGTGTCCAAAACCGGCGTAAAGGCACTGGAAGACGCGGAAAGCCGCCTTGAATCCTACCGGGCGGCGCAGGCGGTTCAGTTTCACGCCCTTGAACAAATGGCCAATGACGCCGCCCGCCTTGAGGGCGAACTTCGCCGGTACATGGACGATACCGAAACGCGGGTCCGGCAGGATTTCACCTTGTTTGAGTCCACTGCGGCGCAGGACCGGGGCGCGGCCCAGGCGGCCTTTGATGAGGCGGTAGAAAATCTCCGGGGAAAACTGGCCGCAGTCGAACGGCAGGTGGAGTCTCTCAAGGCAAAAGCCTACGAAAATGTTTCCGCAAAGCTCGATATTTTCGAGGAAGATTTCGCGCAAAATCTTACGGCCCGGGACAACGCCATTCAGGAGCGCCTGGAAACCTGGCTCGCCGCGCAGAGCCGGAGCCTCGCCGATATTGGCGAAGGGCTTACCGCCCGGCGCGAAGAACTGGAACTTTCCTTTGCCGAAGAGATGAAGGCCCGCCTCGCGGAACAGCGGGAAAAAACCGCCGCCGATCTGGAACGCCTTAAAAGCGAAACGGAAGTATTTGAGGAGGCGATTCGGGACCGCCTCGCGCAGGGCGAAGAATCACTTGAATCGTTTAAAACACAAATGACCGGAAACCTTGCCGAGGCCCGCAACAGCGCGGACGCGCAGGTCAAGGCGGAGCTGGGCCGCTTTTCCCTCGCCATGGCGGAGAACCTCAAACAGGCCCGGCGCGACATGGAAGAATGGCAGGAAGGCATTTCCGCAGAGGTCCGCGAGACGGATCAGCTTATGGAAGAACTGCGCCGCAAATCACGGGAACTTTCCACGGACAGCGATGAGCGCCTTGCCGCGGTACGCGCGTCCATTGCCGAAGTAAACCGGCAGATACAGCAATTTATCGATCAAACAAAACTGTTTGATCAGGCCGGTGCGCTCAAGACGGAACTGGAACGGAAAATCGAGGATCTAAAAAGCGACATGGCCGGGCTGGACCAGCGCCGCGCGGAGGCCGCGGAACTGGAAAATCAATTTGCCCGGATCAGGCGGCTTGAAGATGAAATTAACGCGAAGATGACCCGGTTTCTTTCGGAACAGCGGCGCATCGATCTTATGGAGGCCGATTTTAACCGCCTGCTGCAAACGTCCCAGGCCGTGGGAGAAAAACTGGGCGAAGTTACTTCTTCCGATGACACGCTACAGGCGATACAGGTACAGCTCCGTAAGATCAATGACGCGCTTGCCGAAACCGAAGAAAAATACCGGCGCATTGAAAAGAAAAATCAAACCCTGGAAACGATACATATTGGCGTGGACCGCAACTTCAAGGCCCTGCAGGAAGCCGAAGGAACGGCGAAGGCGCTCACGCAGGACATGGGCGATTTACGCGCAAAGCAGGAAGATCTTCGCCTCGCGCTGGACAAACTTCGTGCGGAAACCGAACAGGCGCAGGCCGCCGCGGACCGGCTCGGTTTGCTGGAGCAGGACCTTTCCACGGTGGAACAGCGTATCAAGGAGATGCAGGTTGCCCGCGAATGGATCGCGCAGGCGGAAACCCGCATGGAAAAAATCAAAGGGGAACTGAACGATCAGCTTAAACTGGCCGGAGAAATTACCCGCGAAGAAAACGACGGCCCCCAGCGCGGCAGTAATCCTGTCTCAATTGCCACGCGGGACAGTGTACACAAACTGCACCGCCAGGGCTGGACCGACGCGCAAATCGCCAACACGCTCAAACTCAGCGTTGGCGAAGTACAATTGATCCTCGAAGTCCCCCTCCGCAAGAATTAGCATGCCGCCGGACCGGTTGCGCGGGATTCTCCCGGGACGCCGCCAAGCCCGGCTCTGAGCGGGCCGGCCGCTGAGTTGCTCAAGGCCCTTACAGGGCAGCCCGGTAAGGGCTTGAACTTGTCGAAGCACCGGCCTTTGGACGTTCCCGGCGAGAAGGTACCGCGAGCGGTTACCGCGTGGCGTTTTCTTGCAGCCCCTTCGCAGATCCCCCACCTTCAATCCGCACGGAGGCGGATTGAATGGCTGAGTACCGCCCTGGGGTTTGCGGCTACGCCGCAAACCCCAA
>JAITGJ010000142.1 GCA_031280705.1 Spirochaetaceae bacterium | reverse complement strand
CATTGAGTACACCCATTGAACAGACTCCGTAAAGCGCCCGGCGCGGGGCCGGACACCAGTATTCTTTCATACTATCAGAGGACGTTTTTTTATTCAAGGGGAAAAGCCGCACGCGCGCCCTGCCTCCGCAAGAAGCGGCCCCTTTCGGAGGCCCGGCGTTTACGCCCGAAAATGCGTCCCGGCCGGGGTTTTCATGGCTTTGCCGCGAAAACCCCGGCCAAATCCCGGCGCGGGCGGGTTTTGAGCGCCGCCCGGACGCAAAACCCGCCCGGGGCGGTACCGTTCCCGGGGCCGGGGAAGCCGGAAACCTTTGTCAGCCGAAACTGAAATTCCACTGTTTGGAACGTATCTGCCCGAAGGCCGTCCGCATGACTTTTTTATGAACGGTGGTAGTATGATATACAAGAGACGTGTTCGAAAACCCGGTTGGTTATTTCACAAGTCTTGCAATTTCTCGCCCCGGCGCTACGCTTTGGGGCTGCGAACTTACGTTTGTTAACAAAATTATACTTATACCCTCCGCTATTCCTGGCTGGACTGTGCTTAATCCACGGCGCCACGGACTTGCCGCTCCGCCGGGGCCAGGCGCCGGTATGCCCGGCCCCGGCTGGAACAGCATCCAGAGGCGGTTATTCCCGGGCTACCGCCTGTATTTTGCGGAAAAAGCTAAAGTAATTCGTGTCAATAATATCCACGTCTTTTCCCTTGGTCGCCTCCAGAAATTCCTCGTAACCGCTGGTAACCAGGCCGAGAATGATGCGGTACTCGGCGATAACCGGCCTTGACGCATTGATCTTTGGAGAGGTGAACGCGCCGATCGGCGTTCTCACACCGTCCCTGGTTGAGTAAGTGGCGCAACTGCCCATTACCAGCAGAATCGCCAAACCCGCGATGCCGAAAAGTTTCCTTTTCATAATAAAACTCCTTGAGGACTGGTTTTGCCAGACCTCCTTTTGATTGTACCCGCCCAAACAGACAGGGTGGGCCAAAATGACCCATAAAACGGAAATCCATTTCCAATATGGATTATCCGCATATAGAGTATAACATAATTAATATTATTTGCAAGTACCGTATTGCCTGGTCATTTTATATCCAACTCGCATATAAAATATGGAGATGATGAGGGTTTTTGTCTTCAATATGAAGAAATACCGCAAAAAAAGGCGGCTTTCCCAGATGAAACTTGCGGAAATGCTGGACACATCGACCAGTTATATTGGAGAAATCGAGATAAACAGCCGGGTTCCGTCCATGGATATGGTCGAAAGAATCGCCCTGGCCCTCAACGTGGAACCGTTCAGGCTTTTTGTGGACGATGCAAGCCGGGGAAGCGGGGAACCGCCCCGTGCCGACGACTACCTTGAATGTTTAACCACCATAGAACGGCAGGACTTGACGAAACGCCTTTTGAGCCGTGTTTCCAGCGAGATTGAACAGGTCCTCCTGCCGGAAAGCAGGGAATAGGCCCCCGGCAGAAGGCAATCTACCGTTCAGACAGGCGGGTTGAAAAAAGATGCGCGTGCGCGTACCATGCTCCCATGCCCAAGATAGAAGTAAATGAAGAAGCTTTTTGGCATCTTGCGGGACGGCGTTATGAAGATCGCGCTGTTTTTGAAGATGCCCTCACCGTGGCCAAAGCGGAACTGGACGAGGAGGCAAACAAGAGCCTTCCCCCCCCGGAACGAACGCTGAAAATTGAGCTTAACGATACCAACCGTCCGGATCTTTGGTCCACCGCAGGGCTTGCCCGGCAGCTTAGGGTATATGGGGGCGGAAAGCGGACGGAATATCCCTTTTTTTCTGCCCCGGACCGGGAGGCACGGCGGCAGGTACGCGTTGAATCTTCCGTAAAGGCGGTACGGCCCTGGCTTGCGGGCTTTACCGCGCGGGGTACGGCCGTTACCGGCGCGCTGCTCAAGGACATGATTCAAACCCAGGAAAAACTTGCCTGGAATTTTGGGCGCAAACGGCGGACCGTTTCGATGGGCCTCTACCGTTCCGGCGCGATTCAATGGCCGATTTTATACCGGGCCGTTGATCCTGACGGGGTTTCCTTTGTGCCCCTCCAGTGGGATACGCCGCTCACCCTGCGGGAAATTCTCAAACAGCACCCCAAGGGAAAAGAATACGCGTTTATTCAGGAACATGAGCCGCTCCATCCCCTGCTTCTTGATTCCGCGGGAGGTATTCTGTCTTATCCGCCGATCATCAATTCAGCGGACATCGGCGCGGTTCAGGCGGGAGATACGGAACTTTTTGTGGAGCTTACCGGAACTTCCATGGAGGCGGTAACACTCGCGGCGTCAATTATGGCATGCGATCTTGCGGATCAGGGATTTACCATTGAGCCGGTTGAAGTTGTGTATGAATACGATACGCCCTTTGGCAGAAAAATTACCTTTCCGCATTATTTTCAGGAGCCGGTGTTCTGTTCGCTCGCGCGGATTGAAAAATTCCTCGGCGAAAAACTGGATGCCGATGCCTGCACCGGCGCCCTTGCGCGCATGGGGGTACGTGCGGAGCGGGAGCACGGAACAGAACGGAATGGCAGAGGACCGGAAGACGGCGTGCGCGCGTTTCCGCCGGAATACCGGAACGATTTTCTCCACGCGGCGGATGTGGCGGAAGACGTGATGATAGGGCGGGGCCTCGCGTCGTTCAGGCCGGAACACCCCGGCGATTTTACTGTCGGACGGCTTTTGCCCATTACGGTATTCAGCCGGCGGGTAAAGGAAATTTTTGTCGGTCTCGGCTACGAAGAAATGATATATAACTACCTCGGCTCCCGGAAAGACCTGGTGGAAAAAATGCGCGGCAACGGTGAAAAAATCATCCGTATCGCAAATCCCATGACCGAAAATTATGAATACGTGCGCGACAGCGTTCTCGCTTCCCTTCTGATGAGCGAATCCGTGTCGGGCCACTCCATGTATCCCCACCGGATGTTTGAAACCGGCAAGGCCGCTTTCCGGGATGACGCGGAAATTTACGGAACCGCGACGCGGCACTATGCGGGATTTTTGCATGCGGGGCAGGACGCCACCTTTAATACCGCGGCGGGGCAGCTTCAAACGCTGTTTTACTACCTTGCCCGCGATTATTCCGTGGAAGCGTCCGGCGACAGCCGCTTTATCCCCGGCCGCGCCGCGCTGATCCGGTACGCCGGCAAGCCGGTGGGCGTCTTTGGAGAAATCCACCCGGAAATTCTGGAAAACTGGGGTATTACCATGCCCTGCACCGGCGGCGAACTTGACCTCGAATCCCTGCTTGAGATTACCGTCTAAGCGCCTGCTCAAACCGCCATACGGCCTGGACAAGAGGGAATAGAGTTGTTCGGAAACTTCGCCAGGTTGGCGACGCCAACCTGGCGACGCCAATCTTGGAGGACGCGGGCGGGCGCAGAGGCGCTGTTCTTGCTGTTTATCTCCTTACCAGCCCCGCAGCCGGTAGGATTGGGAAACGCCAGGCATAAAATAATCCTTTGAAACCATACGGTCAAACCGGGTAATTCTGCTGTTTCTATACCAGTTGCCGGAGTCCCAGGTGGTGTCGATAATATAACCCGTGCCGTTGATGATCACCATATTGTAGGCGTGCCCTATTCCCGGCTGCGAGTGGTCGCTGACCAAATAAACGTCAAGGCCCACCGCATCCAGCAAAAACCAGAACAGTATGGCGTACTCAAAACAGACGCCCCGCTGCCGGTTTATTATTGCCCCCAAAGTAAACTCTTCGTTTCGCCCGCTCACATTATCCATCCACCACAGGAGGTCGTAGTCATAGGCGAAGACATCGG
>JAITGJ010000141.1 GCA_031280705.1 Spirochaetaceae bacterium | reverse complement strand
GTTATCATTATTGCCTTTGTGGTTTGGACCAGAATGGAGTTCAACACTACCACCATCGCCGCGATTCTTACTATTTTGGGCTATTCGATAAACGACACTATCGTTATCTTCGACCGTATCCGGGAAACGCGCCCTCTCTATCCCGATGACAGTTTTGTTGACGTGCTGGACCGTTCGATTTCGGAAACACTCAGCCGCACGGTAATCACCACGGTTACGACCATGCTCGCGGTTCTGTCGCTGTACATTTTTACGACCCGCGCCCTGTATCAGAACGGGCTTTCCTTTGCCGTGAAACTGTCCGCCGTTTTTGGCGAGCACAGCAGCATGAAGGATTTTGCGCTGGCCCTCCTGGTGGGCATGATTTCCGGCGTGTATTCCACGATTTTCATCGCATCGGGCACGGCCAGCCTCTGGGAAACGGTCCGGAATAAACGGGCGGCAAAGGTAAAGGCCGCTTCCGCCGCCGCGGCTCCTATCCGTCCCTAATTTCCTCCCGCCCCCATGAATATTATCCGCGCCCGGATTCTGGGCTACTGCATGGGGGTGCGCCGGGCGGCGGACATTGCCTGGCGGAGCCTCGGTACTACCGGCAATGATGGTAACGATAATACCGTGAGGGAGCCGCGCGCGCGGGTTTTTACCATGGGTCCCCTGATCCATAATCCCCAGGTGCTGGAAGACCTCGCGCGGCGGGGGGTGGAGATCCTTGACGAAGCGCGTCTTCCCCCTGATTTTGCGGGCGGTACGGTCATTATCCGCGCGCACGGCATTACGCCCGCGCTTGAGGAAACCCTCCGGGCGCGCGGCGCGCGTATCGCTGACGCGACCTGTCCCCGCGTCAAGGCAAGCCAGATGAAGGCGCGCGCGTTAAGCGAAGCCGGTTATACGGTGTTTCTCGCGGGCGAGAAGCGGCACGGAGAGATCATCGGTATTGCCGGTTATGCGCCGCGCTGTATTGTGGTAGGAGGAGCGGCGGAGGCGGAAGCGGCCGCGCACGCCCTCAAAGCGGCGGCAGCGCCGGCGGCGGCTCATCACGCGGAAATAAAAACCGCGCTCCTTGCCCAAACCACCCTTTCCCCGGAAGAATTTTCCGCCATCGGCGCGGCCATAAAAAAATATTTTCCCGAAACGGAAGTGGTACATACCATTTGCGGCGCGACACGGGAACGGCAGGACGCGCTCAGGGAACTATGCGCCCAGGTGGACGCCGTGCTTGTGGTGGGGGGCCGCGGCTCCGCCAATACCCGCCGCCTTCTTGCCCTTGCCGAAAGCGCGGGACGCCGCGCCTGGCTTGTTGAAGGTCCCGGCGAAATTCCCGGCGAAATCGCCGCCTGCGGCGCTGTCGGTCTCAGCGCGGGGGCCTCCACCCCGGAAGATGTTATTGACGCGGTTGAAGCGGCGCTTCGCGCCTTCGCCCCGGGATTTGTAAAAAAAGCGCCGGTGCGGTAGATTGAGAGGAGATAGTATGAAGGCGATATTACTCGAAAAAGCCTACGACCCGAAACATTTTGAGGAACGGATATACGCCCTCTGGAAAGACGCGGACGCGTTCGCGCCGTCTGAAACGGGCGGGGAACGTTTTGTCATTGTTATACCGCCGCCCAATGTAACGGGCGTGCTCCACCTGGGACACGGCCTCAACATCAGCCTCCAGGACATCGTGATCCGCTATCAGCGCATGACGGGAAAACGGGTGCTTTGGCTTCCCGGTACGGATCACGCGGGGATTGCCACCCAACATGTGGTGGAAAAGCGGCTCCGCGCGCGGGGAATGTCCCGCAGATCCATGACCCGCGAACAGTTTGTGGAAGAAACCTGGAAGGTCAAGGCCGAGCATCACGCGGTCATTTCCACCCAGATTGCGCGGCTTGGGGCCAGCGTTGACTGGAGCCGGGAACGGTTTACGCTGGACGAGGGCCTTTCCCGGGCGGTGCGGGAAGTGTTTGTAACCCTGTTTGAGCGGGATCTGATCTACCGGGGGAATTATCTTGTCAACTGGTGTACGTCCTGCGGCACCGCTCTTTCCGATGACGAGGTTGAGCATAGCGATGAGGCGGGCAAAATGTACCACATCCGCTATCCCCTGAGAGACGGCGGGGGCTTTGTGGAAATAGCGACGACGCGGCCGGAAACACTCCTCGGCGATACGGCGGTGGCGGTTCACCCCGCCGATTCCCGTTACACGGATCTGATAGGGAAGGAAGTTGAGCTGCCGCTTGCCGGAAGAACCATTCCCGTTATTGCCGACAGTTTTGTCGATCGCGCTTTTGGTACGGGCGTGGTAAAGATCACGCCCGCCCACGATCCCAACGACTGGGAAGCGGGGAAGCGCCACCATCTGCCGTCAATAAATATTCTGCTGCCCGACGGCCGCCTCAATGACGCGGTTCCCGAAAAGTACCGGTTTCTTTCGGTGCAGGAGGCGCGGAAGGCGGTGCTGGCGGATCTCGCCGCCGGCGGTTATTTTATCCGCGAGGAAAATATCACCCACGCGGTGGGGCATTGTTACCGCTGCGGCACGGTCATTGAACCGTTCCTTTCCGAACAGTGGTTTGTGCGGATGAAGCCCCTCGCGGAAAAAGCGCTTGCCGCCTGGCGGCGCGGGGAAATCAATTTTATTCCCAAACGCTGGGAAAACACGTATGAACACTGGCTTGAAAATATCCGGGACTGGTGTATCAGCCGCCAGCTCTGGTGGGGCCATCGTATTCCCGCCTGGAACTGCGCGGACTGCGGCAAAACAATTGTTTCCCGCACGGACCTTGCCGCCTGCCCCATCTGCGGTTCAACCCATATTGAGCAGGACCCTGATGTGCTTGACACCTGGTTTTCAAGCTGGCTCTGGCCCTTCAGTACGCTGGGCTGGGAATCGGCGGACAGTAAAACCGCCGATCTTGAACGCTTTTATCCCACCACCGCCCTGGTAACGGCCTACGACATCATCTTTTTCTGGGTGGCCCGTATGATTATGGCCGGACTTGAACTTACCGGGCAGGTTCCGTTCCGGGATATATTCATTACCGGCCTGGTGCGGGACAAACAGGGCCGTAAAATGTCGAAAAGCCTGGGGAACGGCCTCGATCCCCTTGAGCTTGTGGACGAGTTCGGTTCTGACGCCCTGAAATTCACGCTCGCCTTTATGTGCGCCCAGGGGCAGGATATTTTGATGGACCGGGAATCCGTCAAAATGGGATCCCGTTTTGCGAACAAGGTGTGGAACGCGGCCCGTTATATCCTCATGAACCTCGAGGGCCGCGCTCTTGCGCCGTCTCCCGCGCTGCTTCCCGTGGACCGGTGGATACGTTCACGGCTGGGGAACGCCGCGAAGGCCGCGCGGACGGCGTTCGATTCCTACCGCTACAATGACGCCGCGCAGGCGGTCTATGAATTTTTCTGGAACGATTTTTGTGACTGGTATGTTGAGGCGACCAAACTTTCCCTCAAAGAAGGGGAACCGGCGGAAAAAGACCGGGCGGCGGCGGTGCTGCTCGAAACGCTTGAGGCGTCGCTCCGTCTCCTGCATCCCCTGCTTCCCTTTGTTACCGAGGAGATTTACGGGAAATTGCCCGCCGCCGTGCGCCGCGCGGATCTTTTGATCCGCGCCCCCTATCCTGAATACCGCGCGGAAACGGACGACCGGAACGCGGAGGCGAATTTTGACTTTGTGCGGGATCTGGTGCGTGTGATCCGGACCCTGCGGAGTGAATGTACCGTTCCGCCTGACCGGAAAATAAAAGCGCTCGTCCGCGTCTCCGCGCCGGAAAAGGAAGCCGTTCTCTGTGAACATATTCCCCTCATTAAACTGCTTGCGGGCGCCGGTGAACTTGAGACCGTTTCCGGGGACACCGCCGCGCGGCCGGAAGGCTCCATAGGTTCCGCGGGACGGGATTTTGAGGTTTTTGTGTTTATCGGCCTTGCGGTGGACCTTGCCGCGCTCAGGGAAAAATTCCGGAAAGATATTGAAAAGGACCGCGCCTTTATCGCTTCGCTTCGGGCAAAACTCGAAAACGAAAATTTTGTAAAAAACGCGCCGCGTGAACTGGTGGCGGAAGAGCGAGCAAAACTTGAGGAGACCGTACTGCGTACCGAAAAACGTTCCGTGTGGCTGCGGGACCTGGGTTAGGAAGATACCATGACCAATGAGGAAATGCTTCGGCTTAAAGGCATGCATCTTGCGCCGTATATGCAGCTTGCCACATCGCTCATCGGGAAGACGCGCGAAGGCGGCGGCAATATGTTTCGCCATCAGCTTGATACCATGACGATACTCCTCGACTACGGGTATATCGACAGCGTTATTCTCAAAGCGTCAATTGTGCACGATCTGCTGGAGGATATTCCCGACTTTAACCATAACCTGCTCCTTTCCATTGATTACGAAAGCGCCGCCGTGTATGAACTGGTGCTGGAAGTAACCCGGCTCCCCGGCGAGACGAAGGGGGAATTCCTTACCCGGGTGTTCCACCTCGGGAGCCGGAGCGCGAAAATTCTCAAGGTGGCGGACCGCATTTCCAATATGATTTCCCTGGGGTTTGTAAATGATCCGTCGTTCATAAAACGCTACACCGAAGAAACCGTAACGTATATTTTTCCCATTGCCCGCGAGGTGGATAAATCAATGCTTGCGGAGCTTGAAACCCTGGTGGATTCCCGCAGAAAATACCTTGCCCTGCTTGCCGCCGGCAGCGCATAACGCCGCTACGGTTTTCGCGCAACGTTAAGCGTTACCACGATGCGGCCGTTTTCAAAAATACCGGCCTGAATAATTCCGCCCGCATCGTGGCAAATTTCAGCGGTATAGGTCTCAAGGAGAAATTCACTTCCCGCCTGGACCGTTACCCTGCGTGTTTCCCGGTACACGCCCGCCTGTGTTTCGGTTCTTCCGTAGGGAAGCCCCAGGTGATACACATAGGGAGGACCGTCCCGAAACTCAAGGCGCAGTGCGGCGGTGTGATTTGTATACACGGTGTAGCGGGCGTCCGTAACGGTGTGCGCCAGGTTGGACCGCGCGCTGCCCGCCGCCCAAACGCTCCCTACCGCGAGGCCGTAACTTTCGATTATCCGGACCGGTTCCGCGCCTTCCCCCGGCCGCGCGGGACGGCCCTCCAAACCCGGCATCCGGGGCGGGACAAACCCGGCCCGCCCGTCCGTTCGTTCCGCGCCGGGCACAACCGGCGCAACCGGAGCGATAGGTCCGGACGGCAGCGCGGGCGGGGCGGGGCGGGTTGTTTCTTCAGAAACTCCGCCCGGGATCGCGCAGAGCGTCAAAATAACGGCAAGTGGTATGATCTTTTTCATTTTTTCGCGGCAAAAAAGCGGGCGGGCGCCCCGTTAACGGGACCGGACGCCGCCCGTCCCTTTTTTGCCTGATGCTTTCCCT
>JAITGJ010000098.1 GCA_031280705.1 Spirochaetaceae bacterium | reverse complement strand
CAACAATTCTGGCTGTAATAGGGGCAGCGCCGGTTCTGCTTGCAGGCTGTGTGTCCGGGACTAAACCCGTGGAGGCTCCCGCTTACCAGGAGACCCCGGTAACGATAGACGCGGCAGATCACTATATCCCCGGGGTGCTGACCATGCCTGCCGGAAAGGGGCCCTTCCCTGTGGTGGTGATGCTCCACGGCTATGGCTCAAACAAGGACGAGGCGGGCGGCGGCTACAAACTGTTTGCCCCACAACTTGCCGGAAACGGCATCGCGTCCGTCCGGATTGACTTTTTGGGCTGCGGGGAAAGTACCGCCGATCACGCCGGATTCGACCTCAATGTGGGCGTCGCCGAAGCGCTGAAAGCGGCGGCGTGGCTTGCGGCCCGGCCGGAAATTGACGCAGAGCGGGTCGGCGTGATGGGCTGGAGCAAGGGCGGCGCGATCGCGCTGCTGGCCGCGGGCAGCGACGCCCGCTTCAAGTCGGTGCTTACCTGGGCCGGCGCTCCCGATTTAAGCGGCGTTTACACCGCGGAAGGTTTTGCCGCGGCGCGGCGGAACGGCGTGTACACCGCAACGTTTGATTGGCGCGGGCCGCTTGCCATGTCGCTCCACGCGTTTGAGGTTGCCGCCGCAGCCAATGTGCTTACCGAATTTTCCGTCTCACCGGCGCCGGTGCTCGCCATTAACGGCGGCGCGGATACGGTTGTTCCGCCCGCGACCGCCGAGCGGATACGCGCGGCTTCGCAAAACGCCGCGTCGCGGGCGCTGATAATTCCCGGCGCGGACCACACCTTTAATATTTTTTCGGGAGATTTGAGCGTGTTTAATGCCCTCTGCGAAGAAACCGCCGCGTGGTTCCGGGAAACCCTGTAACAAACCGTGCGTATGGTGCGTGGACGCGCCGCGCCGCGTGATGATACGGCGCATCCGGGAAACGGGGCGGGGGCTTCCCGCTTCTGGGACCGGCAGAAGAAACACCTGCCGAATCTTGTTTCCTTTTCCCGGATCGCGCTCGTGTTTCCGTTTCTGCTCAGCATCCGCGACAACTTTATCTACAACTGCACGAATTTGTTTTCGCTGATAACGTTTCTGGCCATCATCATATCCGATATTGCTGACGGCGCCCTCGCGCGGAAACTTGACTGCGCGACCGGTGCGGGCGCAAAACTTGACGTTATCGCCGACGCGCTCTATACCGTGCTGTCGCTCGCCGCGTTTGCGTATTTCAGGGTGATACCGGCCTGGTTCCCGGTTATCATGGTAATAAAACTGCTTGAGTTTTTTATTACTTCCCGGTTTATCGAACGGGAGGACCGCTCTGCGCCGCGCCTTGTTTTTGACCGGCTCGGAAAAACCGCCGTTATTATCACGATGCTGCTCCCGGGCATTTTTGTCATGCGCTGCGTAATTACCGCGTACCGCCCGGTAATGCGTTTACTGGCGTACATCATCACCGGACTATTCGCGTTGTCTTTCTGCGCGCGGATGGCGGAAGTACTGAAACCGGCAAAAGCGCGGCGCGGGAAAGGCGCGGCGTAAACCCGCGGCGGCGGTCAACCGGTATGCGCCCGCCCGCGGCTGTTTGTGTCTCCGCGCCGGACGGCCCTAATCCAGCAGTACCGCGCCGGTATAGGTAATGGTGTTGGGGCCGTAGTAGTAGAGCATATTGTTGTCCTTGCACAGTTCGCTTACGATCATCCCCAGTCCCTCAAGCGAATAGGATGTTTTGTCCGGAAAGCGGCAGGGCTCGCCGGGATAGGTACACTTTTCGCACTGATGGCACACGCCGTCGATAAGAAAAGCGCCTTTTGCTTTTTCATGGACTTTTTTGCGGAATTCGTCAAAGCGCTTTCCGTGCTCAAACGCCGTCCCCATCATCGTTTCGCTGTCCATGGGATCTTCCAGTTCACCGGTACTTTGCAGGAGCAGTCCCCGTTTATAGGCGCGGATCTTCGCCTCGCATTCTTCAAGAGTACCGCAGCCGGGCGGACAGGACCAGCTTGTGCCGAAGCGGCCGCACTTGTTCACCGCGCAGCCGTCCCGCGCCTCAACCCGCAGTTTGATGGTGTCAACCTGAAGATTCCCGATATGGGAAAAGCCGCATTCCTCCGCGATTTTCCACATTTCCGCGACAATATCCGCCATAAAACGCCTCCGTAAGAAAAGCTGTCCGTAAACCGGGACGAGCGGCCGCTTTACGGTACAAAAATCGTATACGTGATTGAACGCTCTGTCAAGCGAAAAGACGCGCCGGCGCAGGGCGAGCGCACTATGAAGAATTCTGCCCGGGAGGGAAATCAGAATGGAATAACAGGCGCTCCAGATAATCCTCCGGCCAGGCCATTTGTTGGACACGGCCCCTGACGCTGGTTTTCGAATCTTTGTCGGACCGCGCTATGGTCAGCGCGATTTTCCGTATCAGCCCAAGGGTTCGCGGGATCCAGTCCTTCCTCACCCGGCAGGCATCCCCCCGGTATAGCACGTCAAGCATATAATGCAGCCGGTTTTCTATCCCCCAATGCGACCGGACCGCGTGGGCGAACAACTCCTCGTCCGCGCCGAGGCTGGAAATGAAATACCGCCGCT
>JAITGJ010000033.1 GCA_031280705.1 Spirochaetaceae bacterium | reverse complement strand
CGTGGCTTTGCTTACCCGAATTGGGCAAGACGCCTACAGGCTTCTTCCACGTCCGCGCGGTGGCCAAAGGCGGAAAAGCGGATAAAGCCCTCCCCCGATGGGCCAAATCCCGAGCCGGGGGTGGTAACAATCCGGCATTTATCGAGTATCTCCGCAAAAACGTCCCAGCTTTTTCTGCCCGGAAACCGCGCCCAGATATAGGGCGAGTTATCACCGCCCACGGAGGCGACGCCGAGGCGCGAAAGCGCCTCCCGGATCAGGCGCGCGTTCTCCAGATAAAAGTCGCAGAGTTTCCGCATTTCAAGGATGCCTTCGCTTTCCAGCGCGGCGAGCGCGCCGTACTGGGCAATATTGGACGCGCCGTTGAAGATCGTTCCCGTAACGCGCGCCCAATCGGCATTGACGCTCCCGCCGCCCGCGTAGGCAAGCTCCCGGGGAACGACGGTCCAGCCCAGGCGCACGCCGGTAAAGCCCGCGGGTTTGGAAAAGGAATTGACTTCGATGGCGCATTCCCGCGCGCCGTCAATTTCAAAAATGGATTTCGGCAGCGCACCGGCGCGGATATACTCCGCGTAGGCGGCGTCAAAAATGATGAGCGTTCCCGTGCGCCGCGCCGCGCGTACCAGAACGGCAAGCTGTTCCCGGTCCGCCGTGGCGCCCGTGGGATTGTTGGGAGAGCAGAAATAAAGCAGCCCGTTTTCCGGAAGTTTTTCCAGGTCCGGAAAATAGTTGTTTTCCGCGGTACAGGGAAGATAGGTAATGCCGGCGTAACCCGCGCCGGTCCAGCCGCCCGCCGCGCCAATCAGTACCGAGCCGTCCACATACACCGGGTAGGAGGGGTCCTGCACCGCGACGGGGCTTCCCGCACCGAACAACAACTGGAGCCGCCCGATGTCGCATTTCGCGCCGTCTGAAATAAAAATCTCGTCCGCGCCGAACGCGCCTCGGTAAAACACCGCCGCTATTTTTTCACGCAGTTCCAGAAGGCCCTCGTCCTGGTAGCCTGAGTAGGTGGCCGCCGCGCTGAGCCGCCGCGCGCCTTCAACAAGGCCCGCGTTGATGTGCGGGAGTATGGGCTCCGTGGTATTTCCCACGCCCAGACTGATAATCTTCGCGTCCGGGTGGGCCGCCTGATATTCCCGCCGCCGTTTGGCGATTTCCGGGAAGAGGTACCCGGCCTTTATGTTGGCGATATAGGGGTTTCTTTTGATCATCGTGTCCTCCTTGAATAGACGTGTTCCAAAACCCGGTTGGTTTCAGAACAGCTCTAATGTGAATGGCCGCGCTATGCCTGCGTAAAGGCGGCGAGCGCGTCAAAATCCAGCGTGGCAAAATAATCGGCGGCCGTTTCCGGGCGGCGTATCTGGATCACGCCGCCGTCTTCGCGGAGCAGCAATTCCCCGCAGCGGAGCTTTCCGTTATAGTTAAAGCCCATCGCCCGCCCGTGGGCCCCGGCGTCGTGGATCACCACAAAGTCCCCCGCGCCGTTTTCCGCCGCGGTTACGATTTTCGGGAGGGGACGCTGAATGGCGAATTTGTCGTTATTCTCGCAGAGGCTTCCCACCACGTCGTACCGTTCCGTATGCGGCGCGTCTTCCTTGCCCGGAATCGTAATGTGATGATACGCGCCGTACACGGCCGGGCGCATTAAATCCGCCATGGTCGCGTCAAGGCCGATATAGTCCCGGTATATGTGCTTGCGGTGCACGGCGCGCGCCACCAGCCAGCCATAGGGCCCGGTAATGGGCCGCCCGTACTCCGTGCGGATGCCCAGGGCTGAAAGACCGGCGGGAACAAGAATCCGGTCGTAAAGCGCCTTGATCCCTGCGGCGAGCGCCTCCCAGCCGATTGCCTCATCTTCGGGCCGGTAGGGAATGCCCACGCCGCCGCCCAGATTTACAAATTCGAGCGTGATGGAGAGCCGCGTTTTTATCTCCACGGCAAGATCGAACAGGAGGCGCGCCGTCTCAAGGTGATAATCGAGGTTAAGCTCGTTGGAAGCCACCATTGTATGGAGGGCAAACCGCCGCGCGCCCCGGGAACGCAGCTCCGCAAAGCCTTCAAAGAGCTGTTCCCGCGTAAAGCCGTATTTCGCCTCCTCAGGCTTCCCGATAATCGCGTTGCCCCCCTTGAGGGGGCCGGGGTTGTAGCGGCAGCACACCAGGTCCGGAATTCCCGCCGTGGAAGCGAGGAAATCAATATGGGTAATATCGTCAAGGTTGATAACCGCCCCGATCTGCCGCGCCGCGTGGTACTCGGCGCCGGGCGTCCCGTTTGAGGTAAACATTACGTCCTCGCCCCGTATGCCCGCCGCCCCGGCAAGGAGCAGTTCGGGGAGGCTGGAACAGTCCGCGCCCAGCCCTTCCCGCGCAAGAACCGCAAGAAGATACGGATTCGGCGCGGCCTTTACCGCGAAATGCTCGCGGTACGAGGGAAACACCGAGAACGCCGCGCGAAGCCGCCGCGCGTTTGCGCGGATCGCCCCCTCGTCATACAGATAAAACGGCGTCGGATACCGCTCCGCGAGGGCGGCGAGATGCTCCCTTGACAGGGGAAACGTTTTTTCGCTCATGGGGAGGTTATACCCGGTTTCCGCGGAATATGTAAACCGGCGCGGCCTGGCCTTGCACGCGCGGCCTGGCCTTGCGCGGCGCGGCGGTATGGATAATACTAAAAGCGAAACCATCATCAACAAGGAGCATTGTATGAAAAAACTGGTTTTTTGCGCGGTTCTGGCCGGTCTCACGTTCGCGCCGGTTTTCGCGCAAAAGGCAGAGCAGGTGCGGATCAAAAACAGCACCGGCTACTCGATTTACTATCTCAGGATCAGCGAGACGTCAAGCGATTCCTGGGGCAACGATCTTTTGGGGAGCGCCACCATCAGCAACGGCAGTACCTTCACCGCGCGCCTCCCCGTTCCGCTCAGCGTTGCGAACCGTTTTGACATCCAGGTGGAAGATGAAGACGGGGACAAATACTATAAATGGAATTTCCAGGTCAGCGCCAACATGGAAATCGAATTTACCATGGCGGACTTAAACCGGAGCCGAAACGCCTCCCCTGCGCTTGATCCCAACCTCCCCACGATTACCATCAAAAATAATACCGGTTACGAGATATGGTACGTGAAAATCAGCCAGACCGCGAGCGATACCTGGGGGCCGGACCGCCTCCGGGAGGATCAGGTACTGCCGAACGGCAGCTCGATAATGCTGAACCTGCCGTATGCCCTCAATGTAACAAACCGCTACGATTTCCGGCTTACCGACTCAGACGGGGATCACTATGAAAAACGGGACGTGCGGGTCTCGGCAAACATGACGCTGGAGTTTACCATGAGCGACTACCGCAGCGGAAATTAGCCGCCGGTGCTTTCGGAAAGCAAAACGGCCCCGGACGCTTCTCCGGGGCCGTTTGTTTTTCGCGGAAGGCTTACGCGCCTTCCATAAATTCTTCAAACGCGCCGGCAATGATGCGGCGGAGCTCGTCATCCGCCACCAAAAACACGATGCACACCAGCTCAAAGCCCGCCGAATCGCCGCCCAGGTCCCGCTTTTGCGCGGGCGTTCCCGCGTCGGTGATGGACAACATACAGCGGTCGCCTTCGGCGATAACCACGGCTTTGATATGCCCGATCACGCCGCCCGCGCCGGATACCGCGCCCGCGATGATCCCCATCCGGCTTTCAAGGATTGACACCACTTCGGCATAGGGCCGGGCAATGCTTTTTCTGAATACCGCGATGGTCGATTCCTCGTGGTGGTTGATGCTGATGCCGCCGGTTTCATGCGCGTGATCGTGATCATGGTCATCGTGATCGTGCGCGTGATCATGGCCGTGGCCATGCGCCTCGTGATCATGGTCATGATTGTGCGTATGCCCATGGTTATCGTGGTCATGCGCGCACTCACATTCGCCGCCACCGGACGCGCAGTCATCGCAATCGCATGCATCGTCATCATGATAGTAATGGTGATGGGTGTGATAATGATGGTGATGTATCCCGCCGTCATGATGACCATGATGGCGGCCGCCGTGTTCGTGCGCGTGATCGGGATCGCCGTGATTGTGCGTATGCGCACAGCGCTCATGATCGCCGTGCCCATGTTCACCATGTTCGTGATCGCGCGCATGTGTGCGGCCGCCGTGCGCGTGTTCATGATCGCCGTGTTCGTGCGCATGCGCGCCGTGTTCGTGCCCGTCGTGGGTCGTCATACGTTCCTCCTTATGCCATTTCGGCCCAAATCGCCGTGTCGATGGGCCTGAGCGCGGAAATGTGATGCACCACGGCATCGCCGTTGAAGGATTTGATGGAAGCGTCCACTTCCGCGAGCGCGGCGGCGTCCACCAAATCGGTTTTATTGATCAGGATAACGTGCGCGCCGTCAAGCTGCGCCTTGATGATATGCCCAAGCGGGACGAGCATCCGCCGCCAGCGGCTCGCGTCGGCAAGGCAGCAAATCTTGATGGGAAGGCGGGCCGCGTATCCCTCGTCAAGGACTTTTTTGATGCCGCCGGGGTCGGCGACGCCGGTGGCCTCCATAATGACATACGCGGGATTGATGTTTTTCTCGATTTTTTGAAGCGTGTAGACCAGTTCCCCGGACATGGTGCAACATACGCAGCCGTTAAAGAGGCCCTTTACGTCATAGCCCGCGCCGGCAAGCACTTTGTCGTCAATGCCGACCTCGCCAATCTCGTTTTCGATGATGACAACCCGGGGCTTGTCCACGGGGCCGTCCCCGACCAGATACTTCGCAAGCTGGAGCACCGCGCTGGTTTTGCCGGACCCCAGAAACCCGCCGATCAAAATAACCTTCATGCATTGCCTCCCCGATTCATTGCTTTATCGCTATCTTCAAAATTTACTACAAAACCGGCGGGAGTACAAGCGCGGAAGAAACGCCTTGCATTTTCCCGCGATGCGACATATAGTGATTTTGCCCAAAAACGTTCCGCACGGCGGCGCGGACGGGCAGGGCTTTTCCCCAAGGACGCGCGACAAATAAGAGCAGATGCCGGAGCACGGCAGAGGAGATGAAGATGCAGATCACCTCTTCCCTGGTGTATTTTTTACTGGAGCGGAAATTTACCGTTTCGTATCCGCTGGGGGTACGGAACGGCGTTCCCGTTACGGAACCGCGCGTGTTTCAGGCGGGGGTGGAGCGGGGGAGTCTCTTTATCACCGGCGCGGCGGACATCCCGCGCGCGGCGTGGGACGGCGGCGTGTTTCTCCTCTGCGGCGGCGCGGCCACGGCGGCAGAAACGCTTCTTTCCGGCGCGGGAAACGGCCCGCTCCCCGCGGATGTGGCCTGCGTTGCCGGGGATATTTCCCCGGAGGCGCTCCTTGCGGAAGTGTTCTCCCTCTTCCTCGCCCTCCAGGACTGGGACAACCGTCTCAAGGACGCGGTGTTCGAAGCGTCCGGCGAATATACGCGGCTCTTCCGCGTGGCGCGTGAATTTTTCGACCTTCCCTTTGTGCTTCTGGACCGGAATCTGTTTTCAATCGCGTGGACGGACGATCACCGGCTTTCCGGGGGAGCCGGTCGGAGAAGCCTTCCCGTTGAAGCGCCCGGCGAAACCCTCATGGACGGGGAATGCTGCCGCATTTCGGAATCCATTGAGCCGTATCTTTATCCGCAGGCAAACGAAGGGGGCAGGGCGCGTTTTCTCTGCTGCAACATTTTCCGGGGAAGCCACTACGAGGGGCGCATTGCCGCGGATTTTGACGCGGGAAAAAACCACCCGGGACGGTCGCGGCTCCTCGCGCATATCTGCAAATATATTGGGACGGTTTTTATCAATACGACCGATTTTATGCTTGCCCGCCGGCAAAGCGATCCGCTGCACCAGCTTGCGCGGGACCTGGTATTCGGCACAGACGGCGTTACCGGCCGGAGGGCGCTTGCGGTCCTCGGAGAAATTGGATGGCAGATGGATGACACCTATCTTATCGCGGTATTCCGTATCGCCGATGAAATATGCTTCACCCAAAGTTCCCTGTATATCTGCCGCCATCTGGAAACGGACGTGCTCTATTCCTGCGCGATTACCTACGCATCGCACATTATCTGGCTCATCAACAAAAAAGACGCGGAGGGCCGGAACGGGAAGCGCGATTACGGGCGGCTGATCACATTCATCACGCGGGAATTTAACTGTGCGGCGGGTATTTCAAACCCGTTCGGCAATTTTCTGGAACTAAAGAGCGCGTACACTGAAGCGTCGGCGGCGCTGCGCCTGGGTTCCCGGCGGGACGCGCGGCGCGCGGTGTACCGCTTTGCCGATTATGTGCTGGACTATATTCTGGAACGGATAACGAGCGAGCTTCCGGCAAAACATCTGCTCCATCCCGGCGCGGTCATGCTCTGGAATCTTGATAAAAAAGACGGTACCGGTTTCGTTAGTACCCTGCGCTGTTACATGGATTTTCAATTCAACATGACCCAGGCCGCCGAAAAACTCGGCCTCCACCGCACCACGCTGATACGGCGGCTTGAGCGGATAGGCGAAATAACCGGGCTTGATTTTAGAAAACCGAGGGAAATGCTCCACGTGGCCCTGTCTCTCGAACTGCTCGCGGAAAGCGAAACAAACGAACGGGGAGAGACGGACCGGGCTTCGCTGTCCCCGGGCCGCCGCGACGCCAGCCACACCATAACGGCGCTTTCGTCATAAATACCTGACAAAACGCCCGCTAAGATATGCCGTCCACGGCGGCTTTACGGAGGGCGCCGGCAAAGAAAGCGGGGCCGGGTTTTATATACCGAGCGCCTTCCTGAAGATACGGCCCACTTCTTCCGCGGCGGGACGGGCGTCAATATCGAGCAGCAGCCCCCGCGCGCGGTAGTAATCAATAAGGGGCGCGGTCTGTTCACGGTACACCTGGAGGCGTTTTTCTATCGCGGCGGGCTTGTCGTCGTCCCGGGTGTACACCTCGCCGCCGCAGTGATTGCACACGCCCGCTTTGGCCGGCGGATTGGAAACCGCGTGAAAATTAAAGCCGCAGGCGCGGCATACGAGCCGCCCGGAGAGGCGCTCCACCACCGAGACATCGGGAATGTCGAAGTTGACCACGCGGTCCACCGCTGAAAATGACGCAAGGGCCTCGGCCTGGGGGATGGTTCGCGGGAACCCGTCGAGAATATAGCCGGCACGGGCGTCCTCCCGCGCGAGGCGCTCCCGCACAAGGGCAATCGTAGTCTCATCATCCACCAGTTTTCCCGCGTCAAGAATTGCCTTCACTTTACGGCCCAGTTCGCTTTGCGCGGAGACGGCGGCGCGAAAAATATTCCCCGTGGAAATATGAGGCGTTTTCAGCATATCCACGGCGATACCCGCCAGGGTTCCCTTGCCGGCCCCGGGAGGGCCGAGAAAAATCAGCTTCATTACCATCCTCCTTACGAACGAGCATACCCCCTCCCCGCCCGCCGGTCAAGGTCGGGCGGGCGGCAAGGCTCGTAATGTTCCGGTGTTTATGCCCTGTTACCGGTTTTAAGCGAACATTATCCGGGAACGGCCATTGCCGAATAGGACGAGGTTGTTGCAAAACTTCAGTTTTGCACAGGCGCGGACTATTCGTCAAAAACGGCGTCGTAAATATACCGCCCGCGCACCCCGTCAAGGGCGCCGTCATGGAGCGGCAGCGCCATAAAGGCGTCGAAATTGTCCCCGCCGGCGGTGGTAATGCCGTAGCGCGCCGCGGGGGAAAAGCCGAAACGGGGGTAGTAGGTTTCGTGGCCATACAGCAGCACGGCGCGGAAGCCCGCTTTCCGCGCGGCATCGAGCGTATACCGCACCAGGAGGGACCCCACGCCGCGCCGCTGGAACCGGGGAAGAACGCTGAGCGGCGCGAGGGTAAGCGCCTCCCACCGTTCGCCTGTCGCGCCTATGATATCGCACATGGAATACATGATATTCCCGGCTACGGCCCCTTCGATGACGGCCACATAATCCAGGCTCCGCACAAAAGACGGACGGTCCCGCAGTTTCCGCGCCAGCAGCGCCTCGGTCCCGTCCGCGTGCGGGGCGTCAAGGAACGCTTCCCGGACAACGCACTCGACAGTAAAATAATCATCCGGCGTCTCGGGCCGTACCGTTATTGTTTCCATTTATCCCGCTTATACCGCCGCGCCGCGCCGGAAAAAACGTCCGGTTTTCCGGCGGCGTTTCCCCCGCTAGATTATATCTTCCTGTCCGAAATATACCGAACGGGCAGCATCACTTTCTATCCATTTAAGAATGTTTTGATTAAATTCTTTCGCGGAATTGTATCCCATTTTCTTGAGCCGTTCGTTCATCGCGGCCGTTTCAATAATGATGGGGACATTGCGGCCCGGCTTTACGGGAATGTCAAGACGCGGAATGCCCACCCCCAGAATGTCCATCACCTGATCGTCCGTGCCCAGGCGGTCGTAATTTTTGCGCGAATCCCACTCTTCAAGCATCACCACAAGCTGAATCTGCTTCCGGTCCCGCACCGCGCCGACGCCGAAGAGATGCGTAACGTTGATGATCCCAAGGCCCCGTATCTCCATGTGGTGCCCGATGATCTTGTTCGCGCCCTGCCCCAGAAGAATGTTGCCGTTGATGCAGCGGATGTCCACCACATCGTCCGCCACCAGCCGGTGTCCCCGCCGTATCAGGTCGAGCGCCGTTTCGCTCTTCCCCACCTGGGATTCCCCCAGGATCAAAATGCCGAGGCCGTACACCTCCACCAGTACACCGTGGAGGCTCCGGCGGGGCGCGAAAATATCCTGCAGGATACGGATGATGCGCGCCGTAAAATCGGACGTTCCCAAATCGGTCTGGAGGACGGGGCAGTCCGCCTCTTCCGCGAGCAGGAGAAATTCTTTTCCCGGCGCCAAATCGTGGGTAAAAACGCAGCAGGGTATGGGCCAGGAAAACAGTTTCCGTACCGTATCGAGGCTGCCGCCGTCCAAAAGCGCCTTGAGATACGACGTTTCCCCGCGCCCAAAAATCTGGATACGCTGGGCCGCAAAAACATCGTAAAATCCCGCCAGCGCGAGGCCGGGGTGGTTGAGGTCGGGAACATCAATGGTCCGCGTCAGTCCCTTCCGCCCCCCGATACAGCGCAGATTAAGGGCGTTGTTTTCCTTGAGATCAATGTCAATCAGGTCAAGCACGGTGAACTTTTCGTTCATGCGCCTATCTTACCCCCCGTACGGAATTTGTACAATTGCCGAAGGCCCGTCCGGCCAGGCCCGTCCGGCCAGGCCCGTCCGGTCCGGAAGACCCCGCCGGGCCTTTTGGCGTGGGCCCCCCGGCGGGCCAAAAATCCGGCCCGGGCAATCCTCCGGTTCAATAATTTTGTTATCCGGGGTATGATGACGGCATGGCCTATGTTGAATTTCGGGATGTCTGCAAGTACTACACGCTGGGGGAAAACCGCGAACGGGGGCGGGGCGAAGAAGCCGTCCGCATCACCGCCGCGGACAACATGACCTTCGATATCGAAAAGAGCGAATTTTGCGTGATTGTGGGGCCTTCCGGAGCGGGGAAGACGACGCTCCTCAATATGCTCGGCGGCATGGACTCCTCTGACCGGGGCGTCATCGTGCTTGACGGCGAAGAGATAAGCGCCTTTGGTGAATCGCGCCTTACCGAATACCGCCGCCACGATGTGGGGTTCGTTTTTCAGTTCTACAACCTGATACAGAACCTCACGGCCCTTGAAAATGTGGAGCTTGCCTCCGAACTGTGCCGGGAACCGGGGGACAGCCGGGCAATTTTGCGCGCCGTGGGGCTTCAGGACCGCGTGAACAATTTTCCCGCCCAGCTTTCGGGCGGCGAACAGCAGCGGGTTTCCATCGCGCGGGCGCTGGCAAAAAATCCGAAAATACTCCTCTGCGACGAGCCAACCGGCGCGCTTGATTACCAGACCGGAAAACATATCCTGAAACTGCTTCAGGAAAGCTGCCGCGAAACGGGAAAAACAGTAATTGTAATTACCCACAATCAGGCGATTTCCCGCATGGCGGACCGGATTATCGGGGTAAAGAACGGCCGGATTACCGGCGTGGAAACAAACAAACATCCTGAAAGCGCGGAGCGTCTTGAGTGGTAACCGGCGGCATCTTCCGGAAATACGCGCGTCTCCTCCCGTCCGCCCGGCGGGAAATCCCCCGCGGGGAAGTGTTCTAGCCATGCCGAAGACCGGAAAAAAACGCGCCGGAAACACATTTATCAAAACCCTCTGGCGGGAAATCCGCTCCAGTCTGGGCCGGTTTTTCTCGATTTTCGCCATCGTCGCGCTGGGTTCGGGCTTCCTTACGGGCCTCCTCGTAACAACCCCCGACATGAAATACTCCATGGACAGCTATTTCGACCGGACGGACATGATGGACATCGTTGTCAAGGGGACGCTCGGCCTTACCGAAGAAGACGCGGCGGCGATACGGAATCTTGATGTGGTAGAAAAACTGTTGAAGGCGAAAGTGCGGGACATCATGGTATCGGCGTCAACGGGAGAGGCGCTTATGGCGCGCGTATACGGCCTTCCCCTGGAAACGCTTCTTGCGGAGGGCACGCTCAACCGGCCCGTTCTTGCCGCGGGCCGCATGCCGGAAGCGCCCGGCGAGTGCCTTGCCGAACAGGGCGGCGGTTATTTTTCGTCCCTGCCCCCGGGCACGGTTATTACGATAACCGGCGGCAAAGACGATGAGGCGCAGCCGCTGTGCACGGAGCGGCTTACCGTTACGGGAACCGTAAAAACGCCGCTCTTTATTTCCGGCGAACGGGAGCCGGGCATGGACGGAAACGGCAGAATCGGTACCGCGCTTTATGTTAGTGAACACTGTTACACGATGGATGTGTACACCGATATATTCATCACGCTTGCGGGCGCGCGGGAACTTGTCGCGTGGACCGCCGGATATGACGCGCTTGTTGAAAGGGGAGAAAACGTTATCGCCGCGCTCGGGGAAAGCCGCGCCCCGGAGCGGGAAGCGGAACTGCGCGCGGAGGCCGGACGCATCGCGCGGGAACGGCTTACCGAAGCGGAAGCGGCCTGGCGCGCGGGCAAAGAGGACGCCGAGCGGCAGTTTGGGGCGGCGGAAGCGGAACTGTCCCGCGGGGAAGCGGAACTTGACGCGGCGCGGGAAACGCTGCGCGCGGGCCGGGAAACCCTCGCCGCCCGCCGGAACGCCGCCCGCGCGGAACTGACGGCAAACGAAGACGCCCTTGCCCAGGGTGAAGCGCGGCTTGCCGAAGCGCGAAAAACGCTCGACGGCGCCGCGCGGGAGTTGGAGGCAAACCGTGCACGCGTGGAACGCACCCGGTCTTCCCCGTTCGCCATGTTTTTTGGACGAAGCGGTGTCGCGCGGTACGATGAGGCGGCGCGTCAATACGGGGAAGGCCGCGCGCGCCTTGAGGAAGAGGAAGCGCGGCTTGCCGGGGGGAAACGGCTCCTTGCGGAGGGAAAAGTTACGGCGGAAACGGCGTTTGCCGCCGCTGAAGCGGAACTTGAGGAAGGCAGGCAAACCATCGAACGGAGCGCGGAAGCGATCCGGGCCGGGCGGCGCGAACTTGAAACACGGCGGCGGTCTACCGGGGCGGAACTTACGGAGGCGGAGCGGGATATCCGCGCGGGATGGGAGGCGGCGCAAAATCCGCCCGTTCCGGAAGGCCGCTGGTATGTGCTTAACCGTAATACCAATGTGGGAGCCGTTACCTACGGCATGAATATAGAAAAAATCGCCGGCCTTTCCCGTATCTTTCCGCTGTTTTTTATGCTGGTCGCGGCCCTTGTTGCCCTTACCACCATGACGCGCATGGTAGAAGAAGAGCGCGGCCAAATCGGAACGCTCAAGGCGCTGGGTTACCGGAAACGGGTGATCGCGGCGAAATACCTTTTGTACTCAGGCATTACCGGCGCGGCCGGATCGGCGGCAGGAATGCTGTCGGGCTTCCGCCTCCTTCCCCTGATCATTTACCGCGCGTTTGGTACCATGTACGATTTACCGCCGCCGGTTATGCCGTTCGACTGGCCGCTCGGCCTTGTGTGCGGTCTTGCCGTGCTGGCCTGCACCACGGGCGCGACGCTCGCCGCGTCTTTCCACTCACTCAGGGAAAAACCCGCGCGGCTGCTCCTCCCCAAATCACCCAAACCCGGCAGGCGCGTGTTCCTTGAATACATTACGTTTCTCTGGCGTCCCCTGAAATTTACCTGGAAAATAAGCGTGCGTAATCTGCTGCGGTATAAAACGCATTTTTTCATGACCATTACCGGAATAGCCGGATGCACCGCGCTCATGGTTGCCGCCTTTGGCATCCGCGATTCCCTTGTAGATATTGCCCGCACACAATTTTCGCGCATCCAGAAATACGATCTCCGTATCGAACTAAAAGAGGACGCGCTCCGTCCCGGTCAGGATCGCCCGGACGGCGGCGGGGATGGTTCGGCGCTCAACAGTTTTCTTGCGCGGCATGGAAACGCGGCGGCGCTTGCGAGCGCGCTTGTCTCCATCCAGGACGGGCGGAGCCGCTACAGCGCGGAGGCGCTTATGCCGGAAAATGGAGAAACTATCGGCGAATTTATAACGCTCGCAAACCGGAAAAGCGGCAAAAAATTAACCGTCCACGATGACGCGGTAATCATTACGGAAAAAACAGCGGAACTTCTCGGCGTGGAGGCGGGCGGGGAAATAACCCTTGAAACAGCCGGAGGAAAAGAAATCCGCCTCACCGTAACGGGCGTTACGGAAAACTATGTGGGCCTTCCCGTGTATCTGGGAAAATCAGCGTGGAAAAAAACATTCGGTACGGAAGCATCATTTTCAGTATTGCTCGTCAAGACCGGCATCACGGACAACGCGGCGCAGGATCAGGCGATAGCCGAAGTGCTTGAAGACCCGGCGGCCGCCCGGGCGGATTTTACGGCGCGCACGCAGGAATCCTGGAACCGGCTTCTTTCGAGCATCAGTTTTGTCGTACTGGTATTGATCGCCGCGGCGGGCGGGCTGGGCGGTATTGTACTTTTCAATCTTACCAACATTAATATTACCGAACGGCGGCGGGAACTGGCGACGCTCAGGGTGCTGGGTTTCCGCCGCAAGGAAACGGCTTTTTATATTTTCCGGGAAATATCGGCGCTCACCGTTATTGGCGCGGCCGCGGGAAGCGCGCTGGGCATTCCCCTCCACGGCTTTATCATTTCAGTTGCGGAAAATCCCGATCTTATGTTCGGAAGAACCATTTCGCCGCTCAGTTTTATCCTTTCCGCGCTTTTTACCCTTATCTTTTCCGCCCTGGTGGATATGGTTATGCTGGGCAAAATCAACCGCATCAATATGGCGGAATCCCTCAAATCGCCGGACTAGGACCGCACTACCGCAAAAAAAGCGGGGGAAGCCACGACAGTATTACTACCAGGGCAAGCGCGAAAAAATGAGCGGGCGCCGTTTTCCGCGCGCGCGCCGCGCTTTCTGTATCATCGCCGGAAATGGCGATGCCCGAAGCGGTGATTTCCTCAAGCAGCGCGTCAATGCTTCCAATAATATTGCGCGCTTGTATCATTCCCCGCCGTTCGCTCAACGCGGAAAAGAGGCGAAACGAATCGGACACGAGGCTGCCGAAAAAGCCGGGCAGGACAAGATCGGACCGGACGCTGAAACGGGAAAGCATGACGAGGGCCTCCAGGGTAAAGGCGCGGTCAAGGCCCGCGCGAAGCGCCCCGGAGGTAACGCGGAGCGGCCCCAGGGAACAGAGTACCCGGCCGTGGGGGGCCAGCAGATTGACCGCGACAATCCCCAGCATGACCGGAAAAACGGCCAGGGGACGCACGCGCTTTCCTGTCCCAAACGCGAGCAGTAAAAAAAACAGAAATTGTACGGCCCGCGCCGTGGTACTGCCGCCGGCAAGCAGGGCGGGCGCCATGAGGAGACCCGCGGCGGCAAGGGAACCGGCGGAAAAACGCCCGGCAAGGAACGCCGCGCGGCGGTGAAAACGCGGCGGCGGGCCGTCCCCCACCGCCGTTACGGGCGGTGATAAGGACTGCGGCTGCCGGGGCGTTTCGCGCGGCCAATCGCCGCGGTGTTTTTTTTCGCCCGCGCAAAACCGTTCCGCGTACCAGCGGGATTTTTGGGTAAACAATTCGCAGGAAAAACCGAGCAGGGAACCGGTAACAAGCGCCATGCCGAGGAATGGCGGCACGACGGCCCAGACGCCGTTCCCAAAAACGAAAAACCGCGCGAGAAATAACTGCGCGGTATTGGACATCACCGCGCCGAGTACCCCCGTTCCGGTAAAACCGAGGAGGCCCCGGCAAAAGCGGCGCGCGCCGTACATGGCAAAGGCGGAAACGAACGTTCCCGCAAGGGAAAAAAGAAAAACGTAGGAAAACAGCGTTCCGGTAATCAGCGCCTGCCCCGCTACCTTTACCGCCGCGACAAGCATAAATGTTTTGAACGTAACAAGATCGATCGCGAGCATCAGGGGTACATTCGCAAGACCCAGGCGCATAAAGGGGAGCGGTTTGGGGACAAGCAGTTCAATCGCGGCGAGAAAAAAGGAAAGCGCGCCGAAAAGGGCGGCGGCGGCGCGTTCGTTTTCCCCGGACGCGCCGGACGGCTTACCAGGAGACGGCATCGCGCTCCCCTTCCCCGCCGCCCTCAACAAGCAGAAACACCTGGTTGGGAAGACAGGCTGTCCACGCGCCCGCGGCGTGAAGAAAACCCGCCGAGACGCAGGTTTGATTTTCACAGGGGGAAGAAACCACCCGCGCCCGTCCCCCGGCAATTTCCACCACGGTTTCCCCGAGCGGCCCCGCGACCCGCACGGTTTCCGCCGCGTCCAGGGGGAAAATCCAGCGCGCGCCGCCTGAGCCGCGAATAACGGCGCGGGACGTTTCCCCCGCGCCCCGGTACACCCGGAAGGCCGCGCCCAGCGCCAAACCAAGCGCGAGGAGCATCACCGGAATATCCAGCGGCTTTACGGGTATCTTCATGACGATGCATTGTATCAATTTCGCCCGGAGTATCAAGGGCCGCCCGCCATCCGCGTCCGCGCGCCTTCCGCCGCGCCCGCCGCCGGTCTGAGCCGCGCCGCCTTTGGTGCAGGTGCGCCCCCGCGGACGGCGGCCCCTACTTCAGCTTGTTAAACAAACTTCTCCAATCAGGACTGTTGAGGAGGCGGGACTGTTGTACTTTAAAGCCGTAGCGTTCCGCGTAGCGGGCGGAGAGCATTTCCGCAAGGGCGGGGCCGAAGGGGTTTTCCACGCCGGAGGGAAGGGGTTTTGTCATGCCGGGGGCGAGGGTAACGCAGTCAATCAGGCCCGCCACGGGGATGGCGGGGGGCGTTTCGGCCAGGCCGCCGGTCCAGAGGACGCGGTATTCCTGTTCGCTTTCGTAGGGACGGCGTTTGATGAAGGGCAATTCCTCCGGCGCATAGGTTTTGAGTTCCTTTGCGCTCAATTCGTTCAGGGGAGTGTAGCACATGGGGCCGCACACAAAGCGTTTTTCCTTTTTCAGGGCGGCAAGCAGGGCGGGGGTCTTGAAGCGGATACCCGCGCCGTATTCCTTGTGGGCGTATTCAAACCAGTGGTGTATCTGTTCATCGCCATCGGCGAAGGAGACCGCGCGGACTTGCTCCGCCCCGGTTTTACGGAGGTATGCCAGTACCGAGGCGGCGTCGTTTTTGTCTTCCCATTCAGCGGGATCGTTCAGGCGGAGCGTACCGCTTTCAAGAATCGAGACCAGTTTTGAGAGGCTGGTATAATGGCAGAGCCGTGTGGGGATTCGCTCCTGACAGCGCCCTTTTGCCATGGTGTTTGTTGATGGCATATATGCCTCCTTATAAAAAGTTCCCGCCCCGCGTGATCGAACCTGCGGTTCGTGCGCGGGAGCGGGTTGAACCGGGGCGCGTTCCCGCGGGGGAAACGCCGCCGGGTTTGCGCGGGACTGCTTGCCCGCGCTTACGATTCCTTCTTTGTCCAGTTGTTGCCGGTACCAGTTTCCGGCAATGTTGATGTGCTGATGTCGTCCGAATCGTCCAGGGTTAAATCACGGTAGTAATAATTGGATTTGACATAATAAACCGCGTGGCCATCGGTGTCGCTCGCGGTGTTTTTGTTATCCGCTTCGGATGCATCGCTGCCATAGATAGTCCCGCCGGTTTTGTCGAAGTCAACAGTAATATACACCCCGCCGCCGCACTCACCGGTTTCATTCCCGCTGATAGTCCCGCCGCTCATCGTAAAACTACCAGCATCCCTCTCCATACACACCCCGCCGCCGTGCTGACCGGCTTCATTCCCGCTGATAGTCCCGCCGCTCATCGTAAAACTACCAGCATCCTCCCCCATATACACCCCGCCGCCGTAGCCTTCATTAGTATTGCCCGTGATGGTCCCACTTCTCAATTCAAGGGCGCCATCATAAACACACACCAAGGCGTAAGCATTTTCGTCTATGCCCCGCAACGTGGGGCCGTCAATGATAAGCGTCTGGTCATATATATTGCTATATTGAGACAGGTCTCCCACAGTGAAGAGGCTGCCCTCGCTCGAAAGCGAGAGCGTTCCAGCGCCTTTAAGGGTTATGGAAATGTAGGATGCTTGAATAGTGGCGTCATGGGCGTAGCGAATATCGCGTCCAGGCAGGCTGATGGTGCCGGTGATGGTCATGAGGTATTCTTTAGGGGCGCTAAAAGTCCCGCCGCCGGCAGCTTCGATTGCCGCGATAGCGGCGTTCCATTCGGCGGCGCTGGTAATCGTAAACTCGTTCTCCTCGCCGGGGCCGGGGCCGGCGCCGTTATCGCAGCCCGCCAGAACCGTCATCATGATGAATGACAGCGCCATTGCCGCCATTCCCGTAAGTTTCAGCGCCGCCAAAACTCCTTTCCCAATAGTACGATGTTTGATACTCATACTTCCTTTTCCTTTGCGCGTTTTTGGCGCGAGCGGTCTTCTCTCGAAACATCGTTGAGAGTT
>JAITGJ010000010.1 GCA_031280705.1 Spirochaetaceae bacterium | reverse complement strand
GTGTTCCAAAACCCGGTTGGTTTCGGAACACGTCCTGCGGTTTCTCAGGCTAAAGCCTTATGAAACCGCGTTTTTAAGCGGAAGCTGTTCTGAAACTGAAGTTTCAGAACAGATCTATTATAGACAGATACTACATAAGGAGAAGTACGGTTATGGCAGAAAACGAAAAAGCCCTGGAACGGAAACTGGTGCTGCTTCAGTCCAGCCCTCATATTGTTTCGCCGGTAAACGCCCGGGCGCTGATGTGCAATGTCCTTATCGCCCTCGCTCCGGCGGCGGTCTACGGGGTTGTGATTTTCGGCGTTCCCGCCCTGGTAAATATCCTCGTCTCCATCGCTTCGGCAATGGCCGCGGAATCGCTGTTCCGCCGCGTTACCGGGCAGGACATCCGCGCCGCCGACCTTTCCGCCGCGGTAACGGGTCTGCTGCTTGCGCTGGTTATTCCGCCCGCCACGCCCGTCTGGATGACGGCGCTGGGGGCGGTTTTCGCCGTCGTTGTCGCCAAGGAATTTTTCGGCGGCCTCGGCGCGAACGTGTTTAATCCCGCGCTCACCGGGCGGGCATTTCTCATCATGAGTTTTCCCGCGGCAATCACCACCTGGGCGCGGCCCCTTGCGGCGGTCAAAAACGGCGCGGACGCGCTTACCGGGGCGACCCCGCTGGGGATCATCAAAACGGGGGGAACCGTTGCCGAAGTGGGGAAGGAATTCGCCGCCCTCGGCCTTGCCGGATCGTCCTCCTATGGGGATACGGTCAAAACCCTCTTTTTGGGGAACCACGGGGGCTGTACCGGCGAAACGTCGATCCTCCTGATCCTGGCCGGGGGGATTTTTCTTCTCATCACAAAAACCATTGATTGGCGCGCCCCGCTTGCAATGCTCGCCGGCGCTTTTGCGGGCGCGTTTCTCCTCGGCATGGACCCGCTGTTCGCCCTGCTTTCAGGCGGTCTCTTTTTTGGGGCGGTGTTTATGATCACCGATTATGTTTCCGCGCCGGTTACCCCCGCGGGCAAACTGATTTTCGGCTTTGGCGCGGGGATTATCACCATGCTGATACGGCGTTTCGGCGCGTATCCGGAGGGAACCAGTTACGGCATCCTGATTATGAATGCCGCCGTACCGTTCCTCAACCGGTTCCTCCAGAAAAAATATGGTTTTGTGGCCAAAAAGGGGGCGGCAAAATGAAAATTGGACCGATGTTCAAACTGGGCGTGATCCTCGCGGCGTTCGCCACCGCGGCCTGCGTGGGACTGGCCTTTGTGTATGCCGGAACGGCGGAGGTTATCGCCGTCCGCGCAAAGGCCGATCTGGAAGCGGCGCTCAAGGACCTTTTCCCGCTGGCGGACGATTTCCGGGCGGTGTCCGCGCCGCTTGAAAGCGGCGTTTCTACCGTAACCTTTGACGCGGCCTACGATATCTACCGGGACGGCGCCCTTATCGGCGTTGTCATCCGTGTTACCGGCCCCGGTTTTAACGGGCCCATCGTAACGCTGACCGGGGTCCGCGCGGACGGGACGCTTGCCGGGGCAAAGATTCTTGAACATACCGATACGCCGGGACTTGGCGCCAATGCCGCGTCTCCCAAGTATTTTGTGGACAAGGCAAAGGGACTTACCTTTATGGGGCAATACGCGGGAAAATCCGTGACGGACGCCTTTGAAGTCCGCGCCGATATTATCCCGATAACCGCCGCCACCATCACGAGCCGGGGACTTTCCGGAGCGGTCAGGGCCGCCGGAAAAGCCGGTTCCGCGTACCTCGCGGCGCGGGGAGGGAAATAAATGCATTACGGAAAAATCTTTACCAACGGTATCATCCGGGAGAATCCGCTGCTCGTGCTGATGATCGGGCTTTGCTCCTCGCTTGCGGTAACCACCGCCGTGGCGAACGGCATCGGCATGGGCCTCTCCATGACTTTCGTGCTCCTTATGTCGGAACTGGTGATCGCCGTGTTCAGAAAACTGATCCCCGAATCGGTCCGTATCCCGATTTTTATCATTATTATCGCGGCGTTTACCACGGTGATCGACTATGTGCTCAAGGCATATTTTCCGGATCTGTCCAAAGCGATGGGCGTCTTTATCCCCCTCATCGTGGTAAACTGCATCATCATGGGCCGTGTCGAGGGGTTTGCCTCGAAACAGCCCGTGGGCGCGGTGATCTTTGACGCGCTTGGCATGGGCCTGGGCTATACCTGGGTGCTGACCGGGATCAGCGTGGTGCGGGAGCTTTTGGGATCCGGCGCGATTCTGGGGTTTCCGGTACTGCCGGACTCGTTCCAGCCCATTCTGTTTTTTGTCCTGCCTCCCGGCGGCTTCCTTGTCTTTGCCCTGTTTATAGCCCTTAATATGGCAATAAAGGCGCGGCGGGAAAAGAAGGGCGAACCGGCGGCCGTTGAAGGCGGTACGCATCAGCATGGAGCGGCTTTATGAATCTGTTCAGCATTTTTATCAAGGCTTTCTTGATTAACAACGTGGTGCTTATGCGCTTCCTCGCGCTTTGTCCGTTTATCGGGATGAGTACCGATGAGGACAAATCCATCGGCATGGGGCTTGCCGTAACCTTTGTTACCGTGCTTGCGGCCTGTGTTACCTGGCCGGTTTATCAGTTTCTCCTGGTGCCGCTCAAGCTCGAATTTCTCCAGCTTCTTGTGTTCATCCTCGTTATCGCCTCACTGGTCCAGTTGGTGGAATTTTACCTCAAAAAGGCAGCCCCGGCGCTGTATAGCTCGATGGGTATATACCTCGCGCTTATTACTACTAACTGCGCCATTCTCGCCGTAACCCTCGACGTACAGACGACGGGGTACAACTTTATCGAGTCGGTGGTGTTCGCGTTCGGCGTGGCGCTGGGCTTTCTCCTTGCGCTGCTCCTCCTTGCGGGAATTCGCCGCCGGATAAAAACCAGTCCCATACCGGCCTTTTTGAAGGGCGCTCCCATCCTGTTTGTATCGGCGGCGCTGCTTTCCATCGCTTTTATGGGTTTTTCGGGTCTGGTGAAGTGAGGAAAAAAGGATGAGTATCGTATTGATTACGGCGGTTTTTGCCGCCCTGCTTGCGCTGGTCCTGGGGTTTGCCCTGGGCTTTTTCCGGGAGTTCTTTTTTGTCGCGGTAGACCCGCTGACCGCCAATATCCGGGAGGCGCTGCCCGGCGCGAACTGCGGTTCCTGCGGGTATCCCGGCTGCGACGGCTATGCCGGGGCGGTGGCCAAGGGAGAGGCGGGTACGGGAGCCTGTACCGTTGGCGGCTCCGCCGTGGCGGCCAAACTCGCCGCCCTTTTGGGTACGGACGCCGTTACGATAACGCCGGCCGTTTCCGTGCTGGCCTGCCGGGGGTCGGCGGAACACGCCGCCCTTAAAGGCGAGTACTCAGGCGTCGCTACCTGCCGGGCGGCGAAACTTTCCACCGGGGGCACCAAGCTCTGTGCGTGGGGCTGTCTGGGCTACGGGGACTGCCGCGCCGTCTGCAAATTCGGTGCGATCAGCATGGGAGCGGACGGCCTTCCCGTGATTGACCGGGACAAGTGCACGGGCTGTAAAGCCTGTGTCGCCGAGTGCCCCCAGGCGCTCCTCAAGGACGTTCCCGTGGACCGGACCGGGGCCATGACCCGCTGTTCCAACCGGAATCCTGTCCGCGGCGCGGTGCGAAAGGCGTGTACGGCGGGCTGCATCAAGTGTGAAGTTTGCGTCAAAAATTGCCCGGTAAACTGTATCACCATGGAAAACGGCATTCCCCTGGTAGATTACGCGAAGTGTACTTCCTGCGGGACCTGCGCCGAAAAATGCCCGGTAAAGGTAATGAGGCTCCTTAAAATCGCATGAACATTTCCGGGCGTATTTATGCGGCACTGGCGGATATCTCAGGGCTTTCCCTCTTTATCAATGTGAGGGAAAGTCCGGTTCTGGCAAATTTGCGGACCCTGCTTGAGGATATGGCCGGGGACCGGGACGATTCGCCGGTTTTTGAGGAGGCGGTGGGCGCCCTGGATATTATTCAGGACTGGGCGGCCTTTACCGGTTCGTTTATCCTCTGCCAGCGGGATTATTCTTTTTATCTCACCGTTGCGTGGCTTGCCCTGACCGACGACAATCCCTATACCCAGGCCGCGGAACGCGCGGAGACGCTGCCTCCCGTCCTGGCGGCTATGGCGAAGGCGGACCTCGCGCGGCTGGGGCGCATCGCTGATTTTGATATTCGCGGCCTTGGATTTTATATTGCCGATATTTTGCGGAAAAACGGCCTTGAACAAAACGCCCTCAGCGTGGAAGAAGAAAGCCGGGTGTTCTGGGCCGCTTCCCGTCCGGCTCCCGCCGCGCGGGGGCCGGGCGCTTTATCCTGCGATGCGGGCGTCCTGCTGCGCATCTTCCCCGAAGACGGGAACTGGGCGCTGGCCATGCCCGCGATAGGTGACTATCTTCGCACGTTTGGCGCGGGGCTTTTGGGGCAGTTCGACTCGTTTTACTGGACCTTTCCCCAGGCGGCCGAGGGGACGGGCGGGGCGCCGGTCTTCCCCTGGTACCCCGCGCCGGGCCTTCCCTCCGGCGGCGCTCCGGCTTTTCTTTCATACGCGCTCCGGCCGGTGCTTAATCCCGATCCCGTTACGCTGGACGATCTGTGCGGTTACGAAGATCAGCGGAACGTGGTGATAGCAAATACGCTGCAATTTCTGGAGGGCCGCGCCGCGAATAACCTCCTCCTGTACGGGGACCGGGGTACGGGAAAGTCCGCTACCGTCAAGGCCGTGTGCCGGGAATTTGCCAATCAGGGACTTAAGCTCCTGGAAACCGGCAAGGCGGACCTGTCCGACCTTCCCGTCATTCTGGGCCTCCTCGCCGCACGTTCCCAGAAGTTCGTTCTGTTTATTGATGATCTTTCGTTTGAGACAACCGATGATTCGTTCCGCAGCCTCAAAGCCTTGCTTGAAGGCGGCATTGAGGCGCGGCCTTCCAATGTGGTGGTCTACGCCACGAGCAACCGCCGCCACCTCGTCAAGGAGCGCACTGCGGACCGTCCTGCCACGGCGGAGGCCGCGCATGCGGCGGCTTCCGGCGACGTGCGGGCGTTCGACACCATGCAGGAACAGTTTTCCCTTTCCGATCGTTTTGGCCTTACCGTCGTGTTTATCGCGCCGGGGCAGGAAGAATACCTTGCCATTGCCGAACATATCGCCATAAAGCGCGGCGTCCTTTCCCCCGCTGCCGGAGAAGAAAGCGAAGAGCGCCGTGTATTCCGGGAAAATGCCCTCCGCTGGGAACGCTGGTTCAACGGACGCTCCCCCCGGACGGCGGTGCAGTACGTGGACTGGCTCACGTCCAGCCATCCCGCCGGCACTATCCCTGAGGCGCCGGGTTTTGCCCGGAAGGCGCCTCTGCCGGGCGCAGGCGCCGAATTATCCGCCGCCGGAAGCACCCCGGCTGCCGCCGGTCCGGCCGCCGGAAGCAGCCCGGGGACAGCCGGCGCCGTGGGCTCAAGCGGGACACCGGGCGGAAAAAGCGGCGTCCGCCTGCTCAAATTTCCCTGGGAATAGCCCCTCCCAGACAGCCGCAGGAGAAAATTATGTTTTATATTTCAAGTCTCAAAAAAATTTATCGCGGTATTATGCCGGAAAGATTAAGAATGAAAATATATAAAGGGCATCTCTAAAACTTCAGTTTTTAGAGGTTCCCTAAATACAAACTAAAAATTACACGGGTAATGGACGAAGTATTGTTGCGTTGTTGGAATCACTAACTGCTATGATTCCGGTGCGGATTTATTAGAAACTAAAATGTTCGCTTGTTGGGGACTAAAACGCTCCCGTATTGAGTACAGAACGGCGGCCTTAGCGGGATACGCGGGACTGGAGCAGAAGGTCGGCCAGTACGAGCGCGGCCATTGCCTCCACCACGGGAACGGCGCGGGGGCACACGCAGATATCGTGGCGGCCCGGAATCTCGATAATCCGCGGTCCGCCCGCGCGGTCGCGCGTTTCCTGTGCCCGCGCGATGGACGGCGGCGGTTTAAAGACTACGCGGAATTCCAGCGGCATCCCGGTGGAAAGGCCTCCCAAAACGCCGCCCGCGCGGTTTTCGGCAAAGCCGATTGCCGGGACGCCCGGCGGAAGTGTTCCCCCGGGCAGGGCCGTTTCCGCCGGCGCGGGAACGGGGCGATCGTTCATTTGTGAGCCTTTAAGCGAAGCGGCGGAAAAACCCGCGCCAAACTCAACGCCCTTTGCCGCGCCGATGGAAAGCATGGCGTGGGCAATGAGCGCGTCAAGTTTTTCGAATACGGGTTCTCCCAGTCCCGGCGGCAGGGCGCTTACCCGGCAGGCAACCACGCCTCCGGCGCTGTCTCCCGCGCCGCGCAGGTTTTCTATCTCCAGAAGCGCGCGTTCCGCCGTTTCGCGGTGGGGCATACGAAGGGCGTTCCGTTCCGCTTCGTCCAGGTTGAACGATTCATGTTCGGGGCCGGGCGCGGTAAACCCCGCCGCCTCTCCGGTCCATGCGCGTATGCCGATGCCGAACCCGGAAAGAAACGCGCGCGCCACGGCCCCGGCGGCAACCCGGCCCACGGTTTCCCGGCCTGAAGAACGCCCGCCTCCCCGGTAATCCCGGACGCCGTATTTCGCCTCCCATGTCCAGTCGGCGTGGCCGGGGCGGTACACATCTTTGAGCGCGTCATAATCAGATGAGCGGGCGCCGCCGTTCCGCACGGTTATGGCGATGGGCGTTCCCAGGGTTTTTCCCCGGAATACGCCGGAAAGAATTTCCGGTTCGTCATCTTCCCGGCGGGCGGAGACCGGCCCCCCCGCGCCGGGACGGCGGCGGGCAAGGTCCCGCCGTATGGTTTCGGTATCAAGCGGCACGCCCGCCGGGCAGCCGTCCACCACACAGCCCACGGCGGGGCCGTGGCTTTCCCCAAAGGTAAGCGCCGTAAAGAGCGTGCCGAAACTATTGCCGCCCATGTCCGTCCCGCATCAGAACTTACCATCCGCGCCGGTTATGGGGGCGCTGCCCGCAATGGCGTCCCGTATCGCGGCGGCGGTTTCGGCGGGTTTTTCCTGTTGGGGAAGGTGCCCCGCCCCCGGAATAAGCGTGAAGGAGCCGCCCGGCGCAAATTCCCGCGCAAGAGCGGCCGTTTCCGGGGGAAGTATCCGGTCCGCTTCTCCCCAGATAAAGCTGACTTTCCCGCTCCCTTCGCTTTCGCCGCAAAACCGGAGCAAGTCCACGCCCATGTCCGCGCCTGTCGCAAGCTGTTTCCAGATCAGGCTGCGGTACGATTGAAAATACGCGCGTTCCTGGCTCCGGCTTTCCACCCGCGCGATAACCCGTTCCCGTAAAAACGCCTTGTCCGCCCCGCTGAGCGCGTCAAGGTCCGCATAATAGGGGAAGAGCGAGCGCCACGCGCCTTCGTGGTCCTGCCTGAAACGGCGGTAGTGGCTGTTGCCGATGCCCGGCAGGGCGGCGAGCAAAAGGCCCGGCGACGCTTTCATATCCGAAGGAAAAGCGCCGTCTATGAGGATAAGGAGCCGCGTCCGGTGGGGGAGCGCGAACGCCGTGCCCTGGGCAATCAGCGCGCCCATGGAGTTACCCGCGAATATCGCTTCGGATCCCGGCGCGGCGTGTTCCAGCAGGTACAGCGCCGCCTGGATGTGGCGGCGGACGGAGACGCGGCCCTGAACCAGGGAACGCCCGAATCCGGGAAGGTCCGGCGCGAGGATGCGGAAGCGCGGCGCGAGGAGGGGGAAAAGATGCCGCCACGTGTCGGCCTCGTCCCCCAGGCCGTGTATCAGCATCAGGGTGGGCCGCCCGCCGCCGGCATGAACGGCTCCCCCGGCCGGTGTGAACGAGTCATAATAAAAAAGGGTTTCGCCGCCGGGAAGGGAAAGGGTCTGCGCGTAACCGGCAAGGGCGGACCAGGGAGGCATGGAAGGAACGGTCCCACTGTGCATGACCTCAGTATAGTGATCCTTCCGGTGTTCCGCTACCTGATGTTATCGGAAATGAGAAATCATGGCGCGCGCCCGGTGAAAAGTGCCGGTGAAAGGTTGACAAACCGGAAAAATGTAATATAATCATAAATGAGGTAATTGCAATTGCAATTTTGCGACTGCCTCAAATAACTGGATTATTCGCTTTTGCGAAAATATGCCGATAGTAAAGGCAGTCCGGTACTGGAGTAGGTTTGTTATGAAAACACATTTTTATTCGGTCCAGTCTCCCCCCCCCCCCCAGATGTAAATTTGACGCATAGCGCGGGACGCGGCGGCCTTTATGCGCCTGTCCTCCTCGCGGTAATCGCGCTCTTATTTTCGTCCTGCCTCCCGCCGCATGGCTTCTGGCATATTTCAAATAACGAATCCACCGTTGTGGTCCCGGGACCCGAGGGGGACGGCGACATCTGGAAGGGCGAAGCGGTGAGCGAGGCTGAAGCGGCCACGGCCTGGGGCGCGCCCCAAAAGGGCTGGCTCTACCGGAATACCGCCGAGAACAATATTTACCGGTATGACGGCGAAAAATGGGTAAAAGTCGCGGGCGGGCCTTCCGTTCGCTCCAGCATCAAGATAAGCGGAAGCTACATCCCCCAGTCAGGCGGCTATTTCCCCGTGCGGGTGTACTTTACCGACGGGGGAGTAGCCGACGGGTATGTTGACGATGTGAACGGCGAGGTGAGGCTCTATGATGACCACTGGAACGATCAGGGCGGAGCGGGAAAAACCTATCATACGCTGAAAATCCTGACCAGCAATGAGAACATACTCTTGTCCCGCGCGTATGACATGAGCGATCCGGTGCTGCTGAATATCGGCGCGGACGGAAAGCTCCAGTTCAGGGCGGCGGCGGCAAATAACCCCAATGATCCGGGTGTGCCCTATATCCCCATAAGCACCGTGGGGGAACTGGCATTGATAGACAGGGACATGGAGACTCTGCGCGGCGCGTACCGGTTGACACGGGACTTGGACCTGCTGGGATCTCCCGTGTCCGTAAGCGGAAATGTTCTTGCGCCGCGCCCTCACAACTGGGAGCCGATCGGGGATAGCGCCGTGTGGTTCACCGGAACATTTGACGGGGACGGCAGGCGGCTTGCAAACCTGTATATAGACAGGTCCCAAGATGACTGGGTAGGGCTGTTCTCTTTCTTCTCCGGCACCGTCAAAAACACCCTCGTGTCGGGTTCGGTTGCGGGAAACATCGATGTTGGCGGCATTGCGGCGATTAATGGAGGGCGCATCGAGGGCTGCTCCTTTGACGGTCAGGTTGCGGGAAACGCAACAGTCGGCGGCGTGGCAGGGCGGGTCGGTACTGGGGGGCGCATCGAGGGCTGCTCCTTTGACGGTCAGGTTACGGGAAGCCAAATAGTCGGAGGCGTGGCAGGGGTGGTCGATACTGGGGGGCGCATCGAGGGCTGCTCCAATACCGGCACGGTTACGGCGAACATCGGTTACGGCGGCGGCGTGACGGGGTGGAACAACGGGGCTATCATCGCCTGTTCCAATAAAGGCGCGGTTACAACCGTTCAGCGTGCCGGGGGCGTGGTGGACGAGAACAACGGGACCATCACCGCCTGCTACAACACCGGTACGGTTACCACGGCAAGCGAGGCTGGCGGCGTGGCGGCGTATAACAACGGGACCATCACCGCCTGCTACAATGTTGGACCAGTGTATGATCCGGCTGGCTGGGGCGGCTGGGTGGTGTCGAATAATCAGGGCACCATCCAAGCCTGCTTCTGGATTCCGGGCGGGGACGCAAGCTTGCCGATCTGCGATAACAGCGGTACCGCCTCCTCCCAGCAATTCAGCGCTGGCGGCTGGCCCCGCGGCGACTCTGACTCTGAACCTCTCTGGCAGATCAACAACGCCGACGGTTCCGGCCCCGGCCACTACTGGAAGTCTATGGGTACCTCAAGCGACAGCCCCGGCCCGGATGACTTTCCCTGCCTGTGGTGGGAATAACCGTAAACGCACACAGGCAGTGTACAAGGGGCCTGTGGTACTTGTAAAATTTTGGGCATCATTACGGAGTGTGTAGGGGGCGCGGCTTACAGGGCCGCGCCCTTTTTTTGCGCCCGGCCCGGCCCGGGACTCCCGCGCCCGGTGGAAAAAGACCGCGTGATTCATTATAATAGGGGCGTGTTAATCATTCGCGCCGTAATGAACGGCATTGAGGCATAACTTTGCCCGCCAACCCCCAGAACCCCCTCATTGTGCAGAGCGACCGGACACTGTTGCTGGATGTGCACGCTCCCCGCGCCGGAGAGGCCCGCGTCGCCATCATGCCGTTTGCGGAACTTGAAAAATCGCCGGAGCACATTCACACCTTTCGCATTACGGCGCTCTCGCTCTGGAACGCCGCCGGAGCCGGGTTCAGCCCGGACGATATCGTAACCACGCTGGAGTACTGGACCCGGTATCCCATTCCGCCGGGCATTACCGAAGGGTTCCGCGATACGATGGCCCGGTACGGCAAAATCAGGATGACGCGGGAAACGGACGCCGGAGCGGCAAAGGGCGGCCTTTCGCCGGAGAGCATGGGCGAAACGCTGCTCCTCGTTACCGGCGATCCCGCAATCCGGGCGGAAATTGCCGCGGCGAAGGGCCTTGAGAAGTACCTGCAAAAGACGGAGACGGGTTTTCGTCTCAGCCTCATCAACCGGGGTACGGTCAAGCGGGAACTTATCGCGCTGGGCTGGCCGGTGGAGGACGAAGCGCCGCTGATCAATGGCGCGCCGCTGGAAATCAATCTCCGCGAGCGGGACTCAGGCGAGAAGCCGTTCGTGCTCCGGGATTATCAGCGCGAGGCGGCCCGCGCCGTGGCCGGGGACGGGAGGCCGGGGACGGGTTTCGGCGTGGTGGTGCTTCCCTGCGGGTCCGGGAAAACCATTGTGGGGATGGCGTTTATGGCGCTGCTTAAAACCAATACGCTGATCCTCACTCCCAATGTGGCGGCGGTGCATCAGTGGATTGAAGAACTGATCAACAAAACGGACCTTGAGCCAGGCAGTATCGCGGAATATTCGGGGGATTCCAAATCCGTGGCCCCGGTTACGGTCGCCACGTATCAGATTCTTACCTGGCGGCGCGCGAAGGACGAGGATTTTCCGCATTTTTCGCTGTTCCGGGAGCGGGAATGGGGCCTCATCATTTATGATGAAGTGCATCTTCTGCCCGCGCCGGTTTTTAGGATAACGGCGGAGCTTCAGGCGGTCAGGCGGCTGGGGCTTACCGCGACGCTGGTCCGGGAAGACGGCGCGGAAGACGCCGTTTTCAGTCTGGTGGGGCCCAAGCGGTACGACATACCCTGGAAAGACCTGGAAAGCAAGGGCTGGATAGCCGAGGCCGTCTGTACCGAAGTCCGCCTTGATTTGCCCGAAGCGCTCAAAATACCCTACGCCGTGGCCACGCCCCGGGAAAAGCACCGTATCGCGGCGGAAAACCCCCTCAAGGAGACGGCGGCGCTGCAACTGGTGGAGAATCACCCGGAGGATCATATTCTGGTGATTGGTCAGTATATCAAACAGCTTGAATCCCTGGCGCGGCTTCTTGACGCGCCGCTGGTTACCGGGAAAACGCCCAACGCGCAGCGGGAAGAGATTTACAATGCGTTCCGGCGCGGCGATGTGCGGGTGATTGTGGTGTCGAAGGTGGCCAATTTCGCCATTGATCTGCCCGACGCGTCCATGGCGGTACAGGTTTCCGGGGCCTTCGGCTCCCGTCAGGAGGAGGCCCAGCGGCTGGGGCGCATTCTCCGGCCAAAGACCGGCGCGGACGGCCGGAAGCGAAACGCCTATTTCTTTACCCTGGTTGCCCGGTTTACCGTGGAGGAAGATTTTTCGGCGAACCGCCAGAAATTTCTTGCCGAACAGGGATACAAATATTCGATACAGTACTGGGCGGCGCGGGAATTCGCTCCGGGCCAAACCGGGGCGGACGCATGAAACATCCCTTCCGTTCCCTCGCCGCGTGGCGGGAGGATCTGCTCACCCTGCCGGATACCGCTTTGTTTGAATTACTGCGCACCGTATTTGGCAACATCAAGACGCCGTTCAACAAACACCGCCTGATGGAAGAATTGGCGTCTTTTTTGTCCCGCCCGGATGTTCTGGAAACTATCGCCCTGTTTATCGGCGGGGAGGATCACAAGATAATCGCCGCCGTGGCCGCGCTGGAAAATCCCGCCGCCGGGGAGCTGGAAAGTTTTTTCGCGGGGGAATTTTCCTATGTGGAATTGCAGGGAATTCTGCTCAATCTTGAAGAGCGGCTCATTCTTTACCGTTACCGGGACGAGGGAGTATTCCGCCTTGCGCTGAACCCGCTCCTTGAACCGGTGCTGGCCCCCTATGCCGCGGACCTTTCGCCGCTTTTCCCTTCCACGGAAGCGGAGGAGATTCCGGCGGAGGAACTGGACGACCGTATTCTTGTCTCGATTATCGCCTTTGCCGTTTCAGAGGATGATTTTTTCCGGGCCGAAAGCCGCGCGGAAACCCGTACCGATTGGACGCTCCGGAAAAAGGCCGCCGATGAGGCGGCGCGGATATTTCCCGGCCTGGATTTTGGCCGTCTGTTAAGCGGCTTTTTGGGGGCGGAACTGCTCGAACCGGAAGGCCCGCGCCTCGCGGTGGACCGGCGGCGTCTTGAATATTTTGGGAAGCTTGAAGCGCGGGACCGGCTGTTTTACCTGGCCGCGGGCATTTACCTGAACCGCGCCGCGCCGGACGCTTCCGGCGGGGACGCCTACCTGCGGCGGGGACGGTTCCATACCCTCGCGCGGTTTTTCCGGCGCTTCCACGACGCCCTGGCGGAGGGACGGCGTTACAACCGGAAGACGCTGCTCCGCGTCGCCTGGATTGCCGCGCGGGAAATTGACGGGTCCTGGGCGGAACGCGGCGCGGGGGCGTTTACGCTGGACGCCGGGGAAATGACGCGGTACCTTGAGCCGCTCGTAACGGTGGGGCTGCTCCACCCCGCCGAATCCGGCGAATATACCGTTCCCGCCGCCCCGCGCAAACACCCGGATACATCGTTTGTGGTAACGCCGGATACGGCAGCGCCGGGTACGGCAGCGCCGGGTACGGCAACGCCGGATACGGCGAGCGATCCGCGTGTTTCGCAGGATACGCCGTTTTCCTTTGTTCTGTACCCCGGCATTTCATGGGAAGACGCGGACCTGCTCGCGGCCTTTGCCGTGCCCCGGGAATGCGGCGCGGTGGTGCGGCTCGAGATTACCCGTGAATCGGCGGCGCGCGGATTCGACGCCGGGTTCAAGGCGGAAGATATGCTCGAACTGCTGGAGCGGCTTTCCGGTTTTCCCGCGGATCAGAATCTCCGCTGGACCATCGGCGATTGGGGAGAGCGCTATACGGCGGTGGCCCTTTACCGGGGCGCGGCGCTTACCCTCGCGGAGGACCGGCGTTACCTTGCCACGGGAGGCCCCCTTTCCCGCTTTATCCGGCGGACCCTTGCGCCGGGGGTTTATCTTCTTGCCGAAGGGGACCTTGAAGAAGTGGAGGCGGTCCTTGCGCGGAGCGGGGTGGACATCATCGCGTGGCCGGATACCGGCTCCGGGAAGGAATCGCTGTTCCGCTCTCCGTATCCGTCCCTGCCGCCGGGCCGGAGGGCCGGCACGCCTTCAGGCGGAAATCCGCCGGCCGCCGCTTTGGTGGAGTCTGGCGGGGCCGCGCTTCCCGCCGGGGAAGACGGCGCGGAAGACGGCGGGCGGACGGCGCGGGCCGGGGAGCGGAAAGAGCGTTTCCGTAAAGCCCTCGCCGCGGCGCGGCTTCCCCCTGCCGTACAGGCGGAACTGTCCGCGCGGATAGAACGGCGGCTTATCATCAGTGAAATCCAACTCCGCGACGCCGCCGTCAAGCAGGAAAAACTTGAGGCGCGAAATCTGGACTACCCCGGCAAGGCGGTAATTGCCCGGCAGGCGCTCGCGCGGAAATCACTGCTGGAGGTCGTCTACCCGGCGGCCGGCGGGGAACAGCGTGTTTTTGGAATACCGCTCGCCCTTGAAAAATCAGGCGGGGAAAGCGTATTGGTACTGCGCTCCCTGTCCCGCCCGGAGGACGCGCCGGAAAGCGGAACCGAAGAAGTCCGCATCCCCCTGGGGAAAATAAGCCTTATACGGCGGATAAAACAATCGCTGTTTGAAGGATAAATTGCTGTCATGGCAAGGAATCCCGCGGCGAGGAAAGGAAGGGATCACTATGCCTTTATTGCCATTTTCAAGCCAGAGCCTTGACGCGAGTCAGGCCAAACTTGCCGTCCTGATCGACGCGGATAACACCCGGCCCGCGATCATTGAGGGCCTCCTTGACGAGGTGGCCAAATACGGCATTGCCAGCGTCAAGCGCATTTACGGCGACTGGACCAGCAGCAACCTCCGTTCATGGAAGGAGCGGCTGCTGGAATTTGCCATTCAGCCGATTCAGCAGTTTTCCTACACATCGGGGAAAAACGCCACCGATTCGGCCATGATCATCGACGCGATGGATCTTCTCTATACGGAAAAACTTGACGGTTTTTGCATCGTTTCAAGCGATTCTGATTTTACCCGCCTTGCCGCGCGGCTGCGGGAAAGCGGCAGGACGGTGTACGGTTTTGGCGAGAAGAAAACCCCCCGCGCCTTTGTCTCGGTATGCGACAAATTTATTTACACAGAAATACTGCGGGACGGCCAGGAAGATTCTGACGATGACGACAGCCGCCCTGTACCAAAACCGAAAAAAGATTTCAAGGTGGACCGGAAACTTCTCAAGCTGCTCAGGGACGCGGTGGACGATCTGGCCGATGAATCGGGCTGGGCATACCTTGGCGCGGTGGGACAGAAAATCAACAACCGTTCAAGCGAATTTGATCCCCGCAATTACGGATTCCGCAAACTGGGCGATCTGTTCCGGGCAATTCCCCAGTTTGAAAGCGAGGAACGCCCGCAGGAAAACGGATCGGGCCGCCAAATCTACATTCGGTGGAAAAAGCGCAAGTAGGGCCGCTTCCGCCCGCGTGAAAGAAGAGGCCAAAACCGCGCCCAAAAGCCTTCGGCTCTTGGGCGCTTTATTCGCCGTGGGGTTTAATACCCCGCCCCTTGGGGCGGTTAAAAACAGTAACGATAAAGAAAAATGGTAGTAAACCCCACTGTACAAACCATTTCCTATCGAACGACAGATTTTTCGCAGAAAAATCTGATACCCCGTGCTTGCGGCGGGGTAGTTCATTCAAGTATGGTAATTTCTACCCGCCGGTTCCGCGCGCGGCCCGCTTCGTCTGTGTTGGACGCGACGGGTTTTGTGCCGCCCCAGCCCTTGTACATAAACCGGTCCGCGGGAATGCCCCGGCGCGCAAGTTCGCCGGTTATCCGCTCCGCCCGGCGGAGGGACAGCGTCATTTCCCCTTCGGTGCGGCCCACGGCGGCGGTGTGTCCTTCCACCAGAAAGCTCCGGTCCGGAACCGCGCGGAGGGCGGCGGCAATCAGGTCCAGCCGCCCCTGTTCTTCCGGCAATAGTTCATCCGAATCGGGAACAAAGCGCAGGTCCCGTAAGGTAAGCCGTACCCCTTCGGGAACGGGCGCCACATCAATGTTCGCCTCTGGCGGCAGGGCGGAGGGGGCGGGGAGGGCGGGCCGCGTGGCGGCGGGCGGCGCCGCTCCGGGAGAAGCCGCCGTTGGCGCGGTGGCTCCTGTTCCGCCCGGTTCCCGCCGGTTAAGCGCGCCGCCCAGCCGCGCGATCACCACATCCCGGTTCAGGGGTATCGTTCCTTCGCCAAAGGTCAGGGTAAAGCCCCGGAACCGCACGGTGGAACCGCCGGCCCAGGTATAGGTTTCGTCCAGGGTGTCCCGCATCATAAGCGGAAGGCCGTCCGAAACCCGGAGCAGGATATCCACCGTGTGGCTGCCCTGCACGGCGGTAAATGTTTCGCCTTCCGGGGCGGCGCGGGGGCCGCCCTGATAGCGGGAGGCGTACACCGCGGTGATCCGGTGAACCGGCGTATCGCGATACAGTTCCGTTCCCCGGTATTCGTATTCGGCGATGATGGGCACGGGAACCATCTGCCCCTGATTCAGGGGGTCAACCGCGCGGACGCCCCGGGCGGTCCACCGGTCGCCGGGCCGCACCGCGGCGGCAGGGAACGCGGGAAATCCCCGGAGGCTGGGAAAGCCCCGGTCGTCTTCTATCGTAACGCTTCCGTCCTGTTCCAGCGTAAACTGAACGGGAATTACATCATCAACCCCACGGGCGCTTGATTCCATATTGCGGAGGGTTTCTTCCAGAACGATAAAATTCCCCCGGTACACCCGCGCGCCCCGGTTTTCTTCCGGCGTAATGGATGCGCGGACCTCCCGGTATACGTGTCCCCGGTACTTTCCGTTGTCGTAACGGGACCAGTCGGATCGTTCCACCAGTTTATAGGAGCCGGTATTGCCCGCGCTCAGCATAACGCCTGCGGTATTACCTGCGGTATTGCCCGTGCGGGATTCTTCCGGCGCGAGGGAGGCCGGAACCAGAGCGAAGATCGCGCATAATGCGGCGATTATCCGTTTTTTCTTCATCTTGTCTGTTTTATTCATAACCAGCGCCATCCGTTGCTTTTTCATGCCGCGATCCGCGCGCCGGACCGGCCCTTGAGTCTTCGCGCGGCTTCCGTTACCCTGAACAGGGCCCTCTTTAATAATCGGCGGCCAGACAGGGAACGTTAAATGATAGAAGAAACCGGCGGTTTTTCCGCTTTTCCCCCCGGAACAAGCGTGGAAGACGCAAAGGAATATATTTTCCACCACCTGACGACACTCCAACTAACGGAAAAAGCCTGCGGCGAGGCCGCCGCTGCCGCCGGGAAATGGCGGGACCGGGTGGACCTTGCGCGTGAAAAAGGCGCGGCGGACCTTGCGCTGGAGGCTGAACGCGAAGCGGCGCGGCATGAAGCGCGGCGGGATGCCCTCGCGGCGGAAAGCGCGGCGCTGAAAGGGCAGATTGAACAGATGCGGCGGCACATTCCCGGCCTTGCGGCGCGGGAACGCTCCATCGACCCGGACCTTCTGGAACAGGAGCTTCGTATTGCCCTGGGGGAGACGCCCGGAGACGGCGCGCCTGAAACGCGCGTAAACCGCCGCTTTGAGGAGATGGCCGCCGGCGCGGCCCTTGAAGCGCTCAAGGCAAAAATGGCGCGCGCCGGTAATGCCGGTTCAACCGGCAATGATGACCATACCGGTACCGGAGAGTCGGCCCCGTGAGCCGGCTTCCCCTGCTGCCGGACCGGGAACGGCCCCTTGTTTTTGCCCACCGGGGCTGTTCCTCCCTCACGCCGGAAAATACGTTTGCCAGTTTTCGCAAGGCCCGCGAAGTAGGCGCGCCGGGCCTTGAGCTTGATGTGCACCTTACCCGGGAAGGGGAACTGGTGGTAGCCCATGACGACAATTTTCTCCGCACGTCCCCCAACGCGGCGGCAGGCGCGCGGCCTATTGAAGAGATTACCCGGAGCGAAATAAGCGGCATTGACGTGGGGTCTTTTTTCGATCCCGCTTTTGCCGCCGAGCGCTGTCCGCGCCTTGTTGATGTGCTCGAGGAATTCTGCCCGGACCTGTATGTGGATATTGAACTCAAAACAAGAAAAATTACCGGCGATGCGCTTCCCCGCATGACCGCGGGACTGCTGGCCCTCCTGGGCAGCGCGGTATGCGCATCGGTAACGGTTTCGTCCTTTAACCCCTTTGCGCTGGCCGCCTTCAAAAAAGCGGCGCAAAGCCGGGGCGGGGCCGTTGCCCGCGTTCCTACCGCGGTGATTTACCATGTGGACCAGGAAGTTCCCTGGGTCCTCCGCCGGGGCGCGGGCCGGTTCCTCGCCGCCGCGGACTATGTAAAGCCGCACCACAGCCTTGCC